>CAZQSP010000080.1:0-5193 GCA_964596085.1 uncultured Oscillospiraceae bacterium | reverse complement strand
GACAGCCTCGAGGAGGCGGTGAGCGGCCGTGACATACTTCTGTTTGCGGTTCCGGCACAGACCTTTCGGTCTGTGTTCGGCGCAGCAGTACCTTATCTGAATTGCAATATTCCTATTGTCAACGTAGCCAAGGGAATAGAAAAGGGCAGCCTGATGAGGCTTTCGGAGATTGCAGAGGAGCTTATGCCGGGTGCGAATTATCTGGCGCTGTCCGGTCCGTCACACGCCGAGGAGGTGGCACGCAGACTGCCTACCACCGTTGCCGTGGCGGGCAAGAGTCACGATATTGCCGTGGAAATACAGGAGGCGTTCAGCACCGACAGGTTCAGAGTGTATACCAACGAGGACATGATAGGCGTAGAGCTCGGCGGTGCACTTAAAAACATAATAGCACTGGGTGCGGGAATATCGGACGGTCTTAAATTCGGAGATAATGCCAAGGCTGCCATGATGACAAGAGGCATTACGGAAATGACCAGACTGGGAATAGCCGTAGGTGCCAAGGCAGAAACCTTTTCGGGACTTACGGGAATAGGTGATTTGATAGTGACCTGTACCAGTATGCATTCCAGAAACAGACGCTGCGGAATCGCAATAGGCGAGGGCAAGAGCGTTGCAGAGGCTGTGGAGGAGCTGGGAATGGTTGTCGAAGGACTTTCGACGGCAGAGGCGGCTAATGCCATGGCAGAAAAGCTCGGCATAGAAATGCCTATCACGCAATGCATATATCATATGATACAGGGCAGAGTAAACGCTCAAGAGGCGGTGGAGCTCCTCATGGGCAGAACAAGAAAAAACGAGATGCACATTTAATTTATACATAGCGGAGGAATTCCATTGGCAGAGAACAAAACATTTCATATAACGACCTTCGGCTGTCAGATGAACGAGCATGATTCCGAAACACTGGCGGGTATGCTCATAGAAAAGGGTTATACGCAGGCAGCCGAACGCAAGGACGCTAATATTGTAATTTTTAATACCTGCAGCATCAGAGAAAATGCTGACAAGAGGTTTTTCGGCACTCTCGGACAGCTAAAACGCAGAAAAATCGAGCAGCGTGAAAACTTCACGGTATGCGTATGCGGCTGTATGATGCAGCAGCAGCACATCATAGACACAATCAAAGCAAAATATCCGTGGGTTGATGTTATCTTCGGGACAAACAATCTGCACAGACTGCCTGAGCTTTTGGACAATCTGTACAAAGAAAAGCAGAAACAGCTTGAGATATGGGAGAACGGCGGCGAAATCGTAGAAGGCCTTCCGGCGAAAAGGCTTTTTAAGCATAAGGCATTCGTGAACATAATGTACGGCTGCAACAATTTCTGTACTTACTGCATAGTTCCGTATACCAGAGGCAGGGAACGCAGCAGAGCACCTGAGGATATAGTCGCAGAGGTGCGTGAGCTTGCGGCTGACGGAGTTCGTGAAATCACACTTTTGGGACAGAATGTAAACTCATACAGAGGTGTGAGCAAGGAAAGCGGCGAAAAAACGGATTTTACCGATTTGATATATATGCTGAATGACATTGACGGAATCGAGAGAATTCGCTTTATGACGAGTCACCCGAAGGATATTTCCGACAAGCTTATAGAGGCTTACGGAAAATGCGAAAAGCTTTGCCATTACATTCATCTGCCGGTTCAGGCAGGTTCGAGCAGGGTTTTGAAGGAGATGAACCGTCGCTACACCCGTGAGGCATATTTGGAAATCGTCGAAAAGCTCCGTAGGGTAGACCCGAGGATTGCGATTTCAACGGATATAATAGTGGGTTTTCCGGGAGAAAGTGAGGAAGAATTTAACGAAACTCTCACGCTTTGTGAGGAGGTTCGCTATGATTCTGCATTCACCTTCCTTTATTCAATCAGAAAGGGCACACCTGCCGAAAAATTTGAAAATCAGATACCGGAGGAAACAAAGCATGAGCGTTTCAACCGTCTGGTTGATGTGATCAACCACATTTCGGCGGAAAAAAATGCCGAATATGTAGGCAGAGTTGAAAAGGTTCTGGTGGACGGTCCATCCAAGCGAAGCTCCAACACCTACGGCGGCAGGACAGAAAGCTTCAAGCTTGTCAATTTCAAAGGAAAACCGGAAATGATAGGCAAGGTGGTCGATGTTTTGATAACCGATGCAAACACCTTCAGCCTCGAGGGACGTGTTTTATAACATTCCTCGGAACAGAACGGTGCATATGAAAAAACAGAATAATGCTATGTAAACAACGATGATGGGCGGCATAAATCCGCCCATCTTATTTTTACGAAAGACAAAAATACAATTTTACAAAACATAATTCCCGTCGATACCTCATATATTGTTGTAAATCATTGCAGAAAAGGCTGCAGGCACTTGACACGGGGGTATTATGCTTATGGTAAATCAGAATATATATGCTGACATCGGAGAACGCACGGGCGGCGATATTTACATGGGAGTGGTCGGTCCCGTGAGGACAGGTAAATCCACGTTTATACGTAGGTTTATGGAAGTGATGGTATTTCCGAATATGACAAATCCATATGAAAAAACAAGGGTAATGGATGAGCTTCCTCAGAGCGGAGAGGGAAAGACGATCACGACGACGGAGCCTAAGTTTATTCCGCCGGATTCGGTGCTTGTTTCAGCCGAGGGCGGTGCAAACCTCAGCATCAGACTTGTTGACTGTGTGGGATATATGGTACCGGGTGTCCTCGGAGACAAGGAGGACGGCAATGAACGTATGGTCTCCACGCCTTGGTCGGAGGAAAAGCTGCCCTTCAGCCGAGCTGCGGAGATAGGAACGGAAAGAGTAATCAAGGAGCACTCGGTTGTCGGTATATTGGTGACTACAGACGGCTCCTTCGGAGAGCTGCCGAGACAGAATTATGTGGCCGCAGAGGAAAAAACCGTAGCACAGCTAAAGGAACTCAACAAGCCCTTTGTCATAATCCTAAACTCACAGACACCGCAGAATGCACGGAGCAGGAAGTTAGCAGAGGAATTGGAGGCAAAATATGAAACACCGGTAATCCTTATGGACTGTAAAAAAACAGATGAGCAGGAGTTTAATGAGATTTTTGACAAAATACTTGTGCAGTTTCCTGTTTCTGAGGTAGACTTTATGCTTCCGGGATATCTGGATGCGCTTCCGAGTGAACACTGGATCAAGGATACTATGCTTGAAGCTGTAAGAGAGTGGATGCAGGAGTTTGAGACAATGGGTCAGGCTACAGGCTCATGCAGTGCAATAGCTGACGGCGGCGTGGTGAGGGAGGTACGGATTGTAAAAGCGGATATGGCAAGCGGTGTGATAACACTCGAGCTGTGTATGGATGGCAGTCTTTACTACAAGGTAATAGAGGAGCTTATGGGGGCGAGGATTGAAAATGACAGTCAGCTTTTTATGCTGCTCAAGGAATATTCGCAGGCAAAGCTTGCTTATGACGGAATCAAGGAGGCATTGCAGCAGGCTGAGGAGTCGGACTACGGTATAGTTGCACCAAGGCTCTCGGAGATGGTGCTTCAGCAGCCTGAGGTGTTCAAGCAGGGAAACAAATACGGTGTGCGTATGAAGGCAAAGGCTCCGTGTCTGCACATAATAAAGACCGAAATAACGACGGAGCTTTCGCCTGTGGTCGGAAGTGAAGGTCAGTCGGCAGATTTGGCTCAATACCTCAGTGAGCAGTTTGCAAACGAGGAAAATGATGTATGGGAAACAAATTTGTTCGGCAAAACGCTGAAGGAAATGGTCACCGAGCAGATGGAAAACAAGCTTGACAGCGTACCTGCTTCTATAAGAGGCAAGGTACAGAAATCGCTGCAACGCATCAGCGATGACGGAAAGGATTATTTTATCTGCATTATATTGTAGTAAAGGCACATACTACAAGTATGTGGATGAATAAGTGGGCTGAGAAAAGTAAAAAAAGGGGTAAAAGTACGAAGGAGCAGCGAAAGGCGATTTTGACCGCCGTAGTTACTGCCTTTATCACGACCTTTATGGGCAGTGCGCTGAATCTGTCGATTCCTTCAATCGGAGCCGAATTTGGAAGCGGTGCACAGAAGGTAGGATGGATAATCACCGTATATATGCTGACCTGTACGGCATTGGCTGTGCCGTTCGGCAAGCTGGCAGACAGAATAAACAGAAGGCTGATTCTTTTTGTGGGAATAATAGTGTTTACGGCGGCATCTGCAGCGGCTGCGTTTTCGCAGACAATGCGGATGCTGCTTGTGTTTAGATTTGCACAGGGTGTCGGAGCTTCAATGATATTTGCGACAAATATAGCGATACTTGCTGCCTCATTCGATGAGGAGCAAAGAGGACGAGTTTTGGGGTACTCCACTGCGGCGACATATATGGGATTATCACTGGGCCCGGTGCTGGGAGGAATATTAAACGAGCATTTGGGATGGAGGGCTGTTTTCGCAGCCGCCGCAGTCGTTTCGTCAGCGGCACTGATATCGGCGGGAGCACAGCTCGCCCCAAAAGCCGCAGACGGACAAGGCGGGGCGCAAGGCTTTGATTGGAAGGGTACGCTTGCCTTTGCGGCAGCGATATCGACTGTCATGTATTCGCTTTCCTCATTGAGAAGTGTATCCCTTGCACCTTACCTGCTGGCAGGCGGAGTTCTGTTGTTCCTTGTTTTTGTTATGACGGAAAAGCGTTCTGAGAATCCTATCATTGATGTACAGCTTTTCTGCGAAAATCTGCCGTATGCAATGTCAAATTTAGCTGCCCTGCTCAACTACGGTGCAATTTTTGCTGTAAGCTATCTGATGTCGGTGTATCTTCAAACAGTAAGAGGCCTTTCTGCTCAGACGGGAGGCTTTGTACTGATGGCATCGACGGTGGTGATTGCGGCTCTGTCGCCTGTTTTCGGAAGAATTTCCGATAAACATTCTCCGCATAATATGGCGGCGGTCGGAGCCGGTATATGCGCCGCGGCAATAGGCGCATTTATCCTTTTGTCGGAGGAAACGCATATAGGCATAGTTACGGTCATACTTGCGGCATCAGGCTTTGGCTTTTCGCTCTTTGCCACACCGAATACAAACGCTGTGATGGGAAGTGTGCGGAAGGAGCAGTACAGCTCTGCAAGCTCAGTGCTTGCTGCGATGCGCTCTGCGGGACATACGACGAGCATGGCGATAATTACGCTGATAATGGGTATATTTATGGAGGATAAGCCGCTTGCGGAGGCA
>CAZQSP010000079.1:0-5195 GCA_964596085.1 uncultured Oscillospiraceae bacterium | reverse complement strand
GCTTCCCCCATAATACGACGATAAGCGGGAGGAATACTCCCCCCGCTATATGCTTCAGGTTAATGATTTTGTGTATAAACGTATAAATATCTTATACCAATCTCTCAAAAGCAAATCGTACTATTTGGTTTTATTTTTACTGTTCGATAGACTGAGTCTTAACAAATTCCCATTCTCCCGTTTCAGTGTTGCAGTGCTTAACAACAGCCTCTGTCTTGTTTGCATCGCCTGTTTCGTTGAAGCTTACGGAACCGCAAACTCCACCCTCGTATACGAGGTCAGGAAGTGCAGCAAGAATGTCAGCCGGAGCAGCAGAGCCTGCTGCCTTGATAGCCTCGAGTGCTACAAAGTAAGCATCATAGCCCATGGCAGATACAGCAGCAATCTGGTCGTTACCGTTGTTGTTAGCCTTAGCTGTGGAGTCGGAGTTGATCCATTCCTTGATGCCGTTATCAAATTCAGGGTTTCCGCCCTCCTGATAGAAGGTAGTTACGCTGATGTCGAGAGCCTTGCCCTTGGCAGCCTCAAGAACTACGTTGGAGTCCCAGGTGTCGGAGGCAAGCAACGGCATTCCGATCTTCTGTGCCTCTGCCTGGTCGATGATCAGAGCAGCAGCCTCGATGGATACAGGTGCAAAGAATACGTCACAGCCCTTGGACTTTGCGTTTGCAACATAGGAAGTGAAGTCTGAGTTGCCCTGTGGGAACTGTTCTTCAACGATCTCGCCGCCGAGCGCCTTGAATGCCTTTGAGAAGTAGTTTACAAGACCTACAGAGTAGTCGTCACCGAGCTTGGATAAGCAGTATGCCTTTCTTGCACCGTTGTCATAAGCATAGTTAGCAAGAACCGTGCCCTGGAACGGGTCAAGGAAGCAGATACGGAAGTAAACAGGGTTTCCTTCTGTTACCTGTGGGTTTGTGCAGGTGATGCCCATAGCAGGTACGCCGGCTTCCTTGAATACGGAGCCTGCTGCGATAGCTACTGCGGAGCCGTAGGTTCCGAGTACCATAGATACGCCTGAGGATACCAGATCCTGTGCAGCGGAGATACCCTTGTTGGTGTCGGATTCGTTGTCAGCCATCACGAGCTCAACCTTGTAGGTCTCGCCGTTGATTTCAACGGTAGGCTGTACGAGGTTTGCGTACTGAACACCAAGCATTTCCTGCTTGCCGCCTGCGCCGTTATCACCTGATGCAGGTTCAAATACACCGATCTTAACCGTGCCTGCGTATTCTGCCGAGTCGTCGTCACCGCCGCCGCAGCCAACCGCAAACATGGAGAAAATCATAACAAATGCCAATAATAGAGCGAGTTTCTTTTTCATTTAATTGTCCTCCCTAAAATAATCGCTTACAAATATGAACTAATTATATACCGCCTTAGCATATATTGCAAGCTTTTTTGTATTTCTTATGCTATAGCCACAATCTGCCGCGTAAAAAAATGTTTTTTGTTCATAATTGTTCTTCCGTTTGAACAATTCTTGACAAAATTTGCTTGCATCATCGCACTGCGTTATCAGTCAGGCTGCCTCAGCCCCATCGCGTGGCTGACCGGAAGCGAAAAGACTATGGCCTGAGCCTTTGTCTCGAGCCCCGCCTTTTCCATTATAGCCTTCATTATTGCGTTTCTGCCCTGTGCGGGAGTCACGAGCAAATGTATTTCCTTCTCCGATGCGATTGAAAAGCCGAAAAACTTTTCGGTATACTCCGCACCGGTACCCTTTGCCTTGATGACGGTGCCGCCGCCCGCACCCGCACTGCGCGCCGCCTCCATTATCAAATCGCTGTAGCCTTCGTTTGCAATTACAAAGACAAGCTCATAATCAGTTTTTATGGACATTCTTTCTATCCTTTCTGCCTCATCGCGGCTGCTTTCATTTGTGTTTATCGTCTGCCCGTCAAGCATATACTCCAGGCTTCGCTTGCCTCCTATCGTATTCAGAGGCACAGTTATTATTATTCCGTTCCCCGGCACATCTATAAACAGCTTGCGCTTGAATGCCTTGAGAAGCGGCAGGATTCCGCTGCCGGTCACCACACCGAAGATTACCGACTTTTCTGCCGGATTCAAATACAGATAGTCCAGAATTTCACCCGGTGCGGTTCCCTGTCCCAAAACGATGTCCGTGGTAAACACATTATTTTCCTGGAACAGGTTGATGGCCGCCTCCGTTCTCTCCCTGTCCGTGATATTTATTACCAAATTCAATCCATCCATGACAGCCCTCCTATAATTCGATGATATCGTCGTCCGCATAGTCCTTGATTCTGTCCTGTATCAACGCCTTTGCAGCCTGCTCCTTCTTGCTGCGCAGTCTGTATGCCAGCCCCAGAAGCTGAATCGTGATAAGAGGAGTCATTGCTACCATTGCGACAACTCCGAAGGCATCGCTGACTATGCGCTCCGCGCCGCCTATAGCCTCGCAGGCGCCCATTGCAAACGGAAGCAGAAATGTCGCCGTCATCGGACCCGAGGCAACCCCGCCCGAGTCAAATGCTATCGAGGTGAATATCTTGGGGCAAAAAAAGCTCATTGCCAGTGCCAGTACATAGCCCGGAATCAAGAAATACATAACGGAAATTCCCGTCAGGACACGTATCATCGCAAGCGCAAGCGATATCGCCACGCCGATCGAGAGGGACAGTCCCATCGCCTTTGCCGGGATGCTGCCTGCGGTCAAATCCTCTACCTGCTTGTTCAACACGTGCACGGCAGGCTCCGCTTTTACTATATAGTAGCCTATCAGCATCGCTATCGGTATCAGTATCCAGCTGTACGAAAGTCCGCCTATCAGCTTGCCGATATAATTTCCGACAGGCATAAAGCCGACATTTACGCCCGTAAGGAACAGGACAAGTCCAAGGTACGTAAATACAAGTCCTATACTTATGCCTATAAGCTGCCTTTTATGGAGCTTTATGTATATTGCATTGAACAGAAAGAAAAATATGATGATTGGAGCGAGTGCAATCGCAACCTCCTCACAATACTGTGGGAGTGCTTTGATAAACAGCATTATCATATCCTGCGAATCCTCCATTTCCGGGATAGCTACAGGCACATACGCGCCCTCCGTAGGATACAGCAGCCCCAATACCAGTACTGCCAAAATAGGGCCGATGGAGCAAAGCGCAACCAGACCGAAGCTGTCATTGCCTGCGTGTCTGTCGCTTCGTATCGAGGAAACACCGACTCCGAGTGCCATAATAAACGGCACCGTCATAGGACCTGTGGTAACTCCTCCCGAATCGAACGCCACCGCCCAAAAGTTCCTCGGCACCAGCATCGCCAAGCCGAAAACGATTATATAAAAAATTATGAGCAGAGTGTTGAGGCTGATGCCGAAAAGTATTCTGAGCATCGCAACAACCAAAAATACACCCACTCCCAATGCCACCGTGCCTATCAATACGAGGTTCGGTATTGTCGGCACCTGATTTGCCAATACCTGTAGGTCAGGCTCGGATATTGTGATAATAACGCCCAAGAGGAAGCTGACGAAAACGATGAGCCAAACACTCTTTGATTTTGTGATGCAGCTTCCCACCTTTGTTCCTATCGGTGTCATTGCCGTGTCCGCACCCAAGGTAAAAAACGCCATTCCTATTATCAGCAGTATCGCCCCCGTCAGGAACGAAACGAGCATATTGTTCGGAATAGGCGAAACGGTGAAGCACAGCACAATCACTATCAATGTTATCGGAAGCACCGAGGCGAGCGCTTCTCTGAATTTATCCTGCAATAAATTGTGATGCTGCAAATGTAGTCCTCCTTTCACTATGTCGAGACATAAGCTTTGTGTTTTGTTGTTCTTTCCCATTATATTATACCTAAACATTGTGTGCGTTTCCAGATAATTTTTTGTCAAGAAGTCAAAAAGAAAAAATTCCTTGTTTGCAGCTCTGAGTTTGTGGTAGAATTATTTTATCATATTATATAGATTTTTTAGGAGGTACAGATTATGAAATGGGTATGTTCCGTATGCGGTTATGTTCACGAGGGGCCTGAGGCTCCGGCAGAGTGTCCGGTATGCCATGTCGGCGCAGATAAATTCAGCAAGCTCGAGGGAGAAATGACACTTGCGGCAGAACACGAGTACGGTATTTATGCAAAGACGGTAAAAAACAATCCTGATGTCAGTGAGGACGACAAGAAATACATTCTTGAGCAGCTTATGGCAAACTTCCAAGGCGAATGCTCCGAGGTTGGTATGTATCTGTGCATGGCGCGCATCGCTCACAGAGAGGGCTATCCGGAAATCGGTCTTTATTGGGAAAAGGCAGCCTACGAGGAAGCTGAACACGCTGCAAAATTTGCCGAATTGCTCGGCGAGGATTTAGAGCCTAACATGAAGGCTACCACAAAGGACAACCTCGCATGGAGAGTTGACTGTGAATTTGGTGCTACGGCAGGCAAGTTTGATCTTGCAAAGGTAGCCAAGATGAACAATCTCGATGCTATTCACGACACGGTTCACGAGATGGCAAGAGACGAAGCAAGACACGGCAAGGCTCTGAAGGGCCTGCTCGAAAGATATTTCGGCTAAGGCAAGGTACATAAGCTCCGTTTTTCGGAATATATAGAATGGGACGCTCTGTTTGCAGAGCGTCCCTCTTAAATTATTATAATTTCCGTGCAATGCCGAGGAAATCATATCGAGTCTACCTTACACCGAAGGTGTTTGCGGCATTGCCGCATATAAATCAGATGACTCGTTATTTCGTCCATGTGCGGCTTGCGTACTTGCACTGTTTGAGCTCTGTCTGTGCTACGAGCTTGCCGTCTTTATCGAATACCTGTACACGTGCCTTGTAGTAGTACTTCGTGCCTTTTACGCCCTTGGTGTTCGTGTAGGTCTTGCTTGTCTTTGTCAGAACTGCTTTGTAGCCCTTGGACTTCTTGGTGCTTCTGTAGAATTTGTATTTTACAGTGTAGCCGAGGCTCTTGAACTCGTTGATTTCCGCACTTGTCTTGCTGTCAAACTTCAAGGTGAGCTTTACATTCTTCTTGCTTGTCTTTGAAGAACGAGCCATAAACTGAAGCTTTGCAACCTTCTCCTTGATTGTCTCAAGTGCTGCACTGTCGTCTGCTGCCGGAGCAGTAGACTTGAAGCTTACAACTACCTTGTCGCCTGTCTTGAGTCCTGTCAGCTTATTTACAGCTCCCTTATCAACTCCGTTTACCGTTACCTT
>CAZQSP010000078.1:0-5214 GCA_964596085.1 uncultured Oscillospiraceae bacterium | reverse complement strand
CTGGTTGACAGCCTGGCGGTGACCGAAAAGGCAGCGGTGAGCGGAAAGACACAGGCACAAGGCGGTGAGAACGGCGATTCGCAAGGCAGCGACAATGCGGCAGGCGAAAATAAGGACGGAGTCGGTCAAACTCAAAGCTTTGAGGAAATGCGTGCCTCACTTGAGCTTGAGCGCAATAAGCTTATTTCCACATTGGATTCCACCATCAACAACAGTGAGAATGAGACAGAAAAGGCAAACGCATCCAAGAACAAGGAAAAAATAGTCGACTATATGGAAAACGAGCTTGCTATAGAAAGTCTGATAAAGGCAAAGGGACTGCCGGAGTCCTTCGTTATGATAACTGACAGCAGTGTGAGCATAACGGTTGACAAACAGGAGCTTGATTCAAACACGGTAGCCAAAATCTGCGATATAGCAATGCGTGAGACAGGCAAAACCGCAGACAAAATCGTGATACAGAGCAAATATTGATAAGAGACACACGGAACAATACATTTTCACAGGGAGCCTTTGGGATTCAATAAAATACATTGAAACCTGAGGGTTTTTCTGCTATAATGAAGCAGAGGTGCGGAAAATGGCAGGAACACTTGAAAAACAAACAACCGAATTGATCGTGAGCAGGACTGCCGCACGAACTGTGCTGAAAATACCCGGAGTTGCGGGGCTTTGCGACAGCTTTGCCGGCAACCTTACCAAGATGTTTTCCGTTAAGGACTCGGGGGACACAGGGATAAAGGTGAGCACAAGCGATGAGGGATTGATAATTGATATTTTTGTTATAATAAAATTTGGTATTAAGATACCCCAAATAGCGTGGGAGATACAGAATGCCGTAAAAAGCTCGGTATCCGATATAAGCGGAAGCCGAGTAAAAGCTGTAAATGTCCACGTTCAGGCTGTGATAGATTAGGCAAAGGACTACGGCAGAAAGGATTTTCATATATGAACAGAGACGAAGCAATTAACCTGTCAAATAAATCAAAATTTTCCAGAAAAGAGGCAAGAGAGTTTGCTATGCAGACGGTTTTTCAGATGGATGCACAGAAGGAGCTTGAGGCAGACAAGCTGAAAAAATATCTGAGCGGCAAGGCCTTCGGTGCACAGACAGCGTATGTAAACGCAGTACTGAGCCGACTTCTCGAAAATATCGAATATGTAAACGGTGCAATAAACAAGGCAAGCAACGGTTGGAGCACGGAAAGGATGCCAAAGACCGATCTTGCCGTAATAAGAATAGCCGTATCTGAAATGCTGTATATGGACGATATTCCAAATTCCGTTGCCATAAACGAGGCTGTCAGCCTCAGCAAGCTTTACGGAACCGAGCAATCGCCCGGGTTTATAAATGCAGTTTTGGGAAAAATCCAAAAGGATATTACAAGGGATGAATGATAATTATTTATCAATGGGTATAGACACCAGCAATTACAAGACTTCGCTTGCCGTCGTGGACAGCAGAGGAGAGCTTTTGTTCAACTATCAAGAATTTCTCGAGGTCAAGCACGGCGAAAGAGGGCTCAGACAGTCGGAGGCTTTCTTTCAGCACGTACAGAAGCTTCCGGAGGCTCTCAAGGGAGCTTTTGCAACAGAGGGTATTCGAGGAAGGATAGGAGCGATTTCCGTTTCAACCAGACCAAGACCTGTCGAGGGCTCGTATATGCCTGTTTTTACGGCAGGGCACGGATATGCCAAAGCCTTGGCGGCGGCTATGAATATAGAGCTTCAGGAGTTTTCGCATCAGGAGGGACATATAGAGGCGGTAAGGCATTATTCTCCGCTTGCGGATAAGAGTCCGCTTATATGCTTTCATTTCAGCGGCGGCACCACGGAGGCTCTGCTGCTCGACGAGCAGGGAAAAATCACAATAGTGGGCGGTACCAAGGATATCGCATACGGTCAGGTATTGGACAGGGTGGGCGTTGCCCTCGGATATCCGTTTCCTTGCGGACAAATTCTCGATGAAATGGCTCTTTCGTGCAACGTACATAGCCATATTTTTTCACCTGTCAAGGTCAAGAACGGCTTTATAAATCTGTCGGGAATAGAAACGCAGGCACAGAGAGCTTTGGAGCATTATAGCCAAGGAGAGCTTGCGGAGGCATTGTTTGAGAGGCTCAGTGCCTCAGTTGCGGATATGACGGTACAGCTTTCCGAAAGGTACAGCATCAAGGATTTCATTTATGCCGGCGGAGTTTCGTGCAGCGCATATATGCGCAGATATCTGGCCGAGCATATAGGCTCAAGACTTAACATCGTGTTCGGAAAGGCGGAAATGTCCGCTGACAATGCCGTCGGAACGGCACTACTGGGAGGCAAAAGGCTATGGCGCTGAAACCTATCACTGTCTCGCAGCTCAACGAGTATATCAGCAGAGTTCTAAAGACAGACCCCCTGCTTGCAAATATTCGCGTGAGTGGAGAAATAACGAATCTCAAATTTCACGGCAGCGGACATATATATTTTTCCGTAAAGGATGCCGCAAGCAAGATCAACTGTCTCTTCCCTGAAAGCTATGTGAAAAATCTGGACTTTGTGCCCTATGAAGGGGCTGAGGTCGTTCTGAACGGATATATAAATGTATACAAAAAGGGTGGAACCTATACGCTGTATGTAAGAAGCATGGAGCTGTGCGGTGAGGGTGAGCTTTCTCTTTCCTTTGAAGCCCTAAAAACGAAGCTTGAGAAGGAGGGTCTGTTTGCTCCGGAGCACAAGAAAATCATTCCGAATTTTCCGAAAAAAATCGGAATACTTACCTCGGAAAGCGGTGCTGCGCTTCAAGACATACTGAAAATCATAAAAAACAGAAGCTCCTTGGTTGATATTGTCATATTTCCTGCTTTGGTTCAGGGTGCGGATGCGGCTGCTGATATCGCATTTATGCTCGACGAAATCAACGAAAATTTTGATGATATAGACACGCTCATAGTGGGTCGAGGCGGCGGTTCTGCGGAGGATCTATCGGCATTCAATGAGGAAATAGTTGCGAGGGCTATTTACCGTTCAAAAATCCCGCTTATATCTGCTGTAGGGCACGAAACTGACTTTACTATTGCGGATTTTGTTGCGGACAGACGTGCGGAAACTCCGACCGCTGCGGCAGAAATGGCAGTTCCCGATATGCGAGAGCTTATGACAAGGCTTGAAGAAAGCAGAAATAAGCTTGCGACCAATATGAACAATAAAATTAAATACGATAAGCTGATGGCTGATAATTGCCTTGCGGATATCAGATATACGATGCTGCAGCTTTTGACGGAGGCAGAGCATCGAGCAGAGCGATGCAGACTTTTGTTTGAGGAAAACAATCCGGCAGCGGTACTTGCCAAGGGATATTCCGTTTTGCGACGTAAGGATGGCAGTGTCGTTCGCTCAATCAAGGAACTTGAGCAGGGTGAAGAATATCGCTTAATAATGACAGACGGCAGCCTGAGAATCACGGCAGTCGAGATTTGTGAGGGACAAAATGAGTTTTGAGGATTCAATGAAAAGACTTGAAGAGCTTTCGGACTTGATAAGGGATGAGGAAACATCCTTGGATGATGCCATCCGATATTATGAGGAGGGGATGAGCTGCTACAAAGCGTGCAGTGACATCATCGACGAAGCAAAGCAAAAAATAGAAGTATTTGACAGGAATAAATCGGCGGAGTAGGAGGTTTTTCGTATGGACAGAAGCTATAACGAATATAAGGAAATAGTTGACACTCATTTGCTTGATTTCATACCTAATATTGACAACAAGAGTATCTCCTTGTATGAGGCAATGAAGTACAGCTTGACCGCAGGCGGCAAGCGGCTCAGACCTGTTTTGCTTCTTGCATCCTGTGAGTTTGCGGGAGGAGACATAAGAGAGGCGATTCCGTATGCGTGTGCAATCGAATACATACATACGTATTCATTGATTCATGACGATCTTCCGGCTATGGATGATGACGAGCTGCGGCGCGGACAGCCTACAAATCACAAGATTTACGGCGAAGCGTTAGCGATATTGGCAGGCGACGGACTTTTGACCTCTGCCTTTGAGGCAATAAACAAGGATATGATGCTCTATTTTGATGAACCGGAAAAGCTCAGAAAGCGCATCAATGCAGCGTATGAAATTGCAAAGGGAGCAGGATGCAGAGGAATGGTTGCAGGTCAGGTCTCTGACATTGAAGCGGAAACAAATGACTGCTCCAATGCGATGATGGAGTACATACACCTCAATAAAACAGCGGCACTCATAAAATCCGCAATTAAGGCCGGAATCTATCTCGGTAATCCGACGGCGGATATTTTGACGCAGCTTGAAAAATATGCCGAGAATTTAGGGCTTGCTTATCAGATTGCAGATGATATTTTAGATGAAATCGGCAATCCCGAGGAGCTCGGCAAGGGCATAGGCTCAGATAAAAAGAAAAATAAGACGACCTATACCTCGATAAACGGACTCGAGGCAGCACAGACACGTCTCAATCAGCTTACGGACAATGCAGTTGATGCTATTGCGGAATACTATGACAATGCTGAATTTTTCAGAGATTTGGTTTTGGATCTAAAAGACAGACGAAAATAGTAAGCTTATATGAGGTCAAGATAACATTAGAAAAGATAAGGAAATAGAGAAAAACGGGTTTTATTAAATGAAAGATAATTTATGTTCATATGATTTCCCCGCAGAGCTTAAAACGATGACAGATAATGAGCTTGAGCTGCTCACATACTCGATCAGAGAGTTCCTGATAGACAAGGTCTCAAGGACAGGGGGACATCTGGCATCAAATTTGGGTGTCGTGGAGCTGACGGTCGCACTGCACAAGGTGTTTGACTGCCCCAAGGACCGCATAATTTGGGATGTGGGACATCAGTCCTATGTACACAAGATATTGACGGGCAGAGCCAAGGATTTTGATACTCTCAGACAGTTCGGCGGACTCAGCGGATTTCCAAAAACGAATGAGAGCCCTTATGACTGTTTTGATACCGGTCACAGCACAACCTCAATTTCGGCTGCCGCAGGTATGGCTGCCGCAAGAGATTTGAAGGGCGAAAAGCACGAGGTCATAGCGGTAATCGGTGACGGCTCGCTGACCGGCGGTATGGCGTTTGAGGCACTTAACAACATAGGAGCATCCAAGTCCAAGCTTATAGTCGTACTCAACGACAACGGTATGTCGATTTCACCGAATATCGGTGGAATTTCCAAGCATTTGGATTCTCTCAGAA
>CAZQSP010000077.1:0-5235 GCA_964596085.1 uncultured Oscillospiraceae bacterium | reverse complement strand
ATATTGATAGGCATACCTATATAAGGATCTTTTATCAAAACAATACCTCTTTTCTTTTTCAAAATTATTATGCTGATTCATTTTATGTAAAAAAGAAGCATTCTGTGAAGCGCCTTCAAAACAAAATTTATAAAAGACTGGAAGTCAGGACGAATATAGAGTAAAATAAATCGGGAGAGCGATAAGAAAGCGCAAAAAATGTCGTAAAAGCTCGCCCAAAATAGAAGATTAACGACATTTTAACGTGTATTTGATATATGATATATGTAAATTAGGAGAAGTGTTATGCCAAATTCGGAAATCAAGGAAAAGGCTGCAATAGGTGTGTATGACGATTTCAGTGCAGAAATGCAGCACGAAAAAAATCAGATGATCGCAAACCACAAAAGGGATATCCTGCTGTGTGTAGTTGTATTCGGCATTGCGACGGTCGCTTCATTTTTCTTTCAAAAAACGGCCTCCGATCCTTCGCTGAACATAGCGATGCTCTATACCTTGGGTGTATTTATCATCACTCGTTACACCAACGGCTATATATATGGAATGCTCTTTTCCATAATGAGTGTTTTGAGCGTAAATTTTTTCTTTACATATCCGTATCAGGATTTTAATTTTACCATAGAGGGATATCAGGTTACCTTCCTGGGTATGTTTGCGATAGCAATTATTACCTCTGCAATGAGTACAAATATGAAGGAGCAGGCAAGACAGATAGCAAACCAGGAAAAGGAGCTGATGGAGGCACAGAAGGAGAAAATGCGCGCCAATCTCTTGCGTGCGGTGTCGCATGATTTGAGGACTCCTCTTACGGGGATCATAGGCAACAGCTCCTCATACCTTGAAATGGGAAATACGCTTACAGAAGAAGAAAAAATGGAGCTGATGCAGCATATCAACGGAGATGCAAATTGGCTTTTGAATATGGTTGAGAATCTTTTATCCGTTACCAGAATCAACAATGAAACGGCTTCCGTGGCAAAATCGCTCGAGCCGGTCGATGAGGTTGCCTCGGCGGCGGTTATTCATTTTCGCCAGCGCTTTCCTGAGGCTGAGGTCAGAGTTAAGGTGCCTGACGATATAGTTATGGTTATGATGGATGCGATGCTGATACAGCAGGTCATAATCAACATTCTGCAAAATGCACAGCTACACGCAAAAAGCGTAAAACCATTGGACTTTACAATAGATGAAGACAGCGAAAAGGTGTTTTTTCATATCCGCGATTATGGTGTCGGAATAGACGAGAGCAGGCTGGAAACAATCTTTGACGGCGAGGGCTACAGAGCGGATGAGGCAAAAACAGACGGCTACAAGGGAATGGGCATCGGACTCTCTATTTGCAAGACAATCGTAAATGCGCACGGAGGAAAAATTATAGCGATAAATCATTCGGACGGAGCAGAGTTTTGCTTCTCTCTCCCAAAGGAAAAGGAGGACTAGAAAATGTATCAGAAGGTATCGGTATTGATTATTGAAGATGAAAAAAGTATTTGCGATTTTATCAGCAAGACTTTGAACTCACACGAATATAAGGTTACAACGGCTGCTAACGGCAAGGACGGGCTCACGATGATCACATCCTCGCTTCCCGATGTGGTGCTGCTGGATCTGGGGCTTCCGGATGTGGATGGCTTTGAGGTGATAAGAAGGACAAGGGAATGGTCGAGTATGCCAATAATTGTAATTTCTGCAAGAACGCAGGAGAAGGAAAAGGTTGCGGCGCTGGATGCCGGTGCGGACGACTATATCACCAAGCCCTTTGGGACGTTTGAGCTGCTTGCCAGAATACGTACGGCGATACGCCATAACAACCGCCTCAGTGATGATCCGAAGAACAGCAACAGACCGTACTCGGCGGGCGATTTGACTATTGATTTTGAAAAACGCTTGGTAAAGCTTCAGGGTGAGGAAATCCATCTGACGAGGGTTGAATACAAGATAGTGTCACTGCTTGCAAGAAATTCCGGAAAGGTAATGACCTACGACACCTTGATAAACGAGGTCTGGGGGCCGTATGCGGATGACAACAACAGGATTCTTCGAGTAAATATGGCAAATATACGCCGTAAGCTCGAGAAAAATCCCGGAGAGCCCAAATATATATTTACCGAGCTTGGAGTGGGCTACAGAATGCTGGAGGATGAGGGGCTGACACTTTGATATGATGAAAAAAAACAATAAAGGCTTATGCAGCGATATATGTGCGAAGGCTTCGGAAAACGCACGCTACGGGCTGCTCGGTGCGAGTCTCAAGCACAGCTTCAGTCCGGAAATACACAAAAGGATAGGGACGCTCATAGGGTGTCCCTATGACTATATACTCTTTGAAAAGCAGGAGGATGAAATCGAGGATTTTTTGAAGCACGGGGCTTGGCAGGGCATAAATGTCACGATTCCGTACAAGCAGACTGTCATGCGGTACTGCGATGAGCTGTCCGCAGAGGCAAGGGCTATAGGAGCGGTGAATACGCTGATAAAGAAGGACGGCAGGATATACGGATATAACACCGATTACACGGGCTTCAAAAAAAGCCTGCAGCAGCACGGTGCGCCTGTCTGCGGCAGCAAGGCGCTTATCCTCGGCAGCGGCGGCGCATCGAAGGCGGTGTATCGCGTTCTCTGCGATATGGGAGCGGAGAGAGTAGAAATCGTCAGCCGAAACGCTGAGCTGAACTACGATAATGTGTACGAGCTTCGCGGGGCGGATACGCAGATAATAGTGAACGCAACGCCGGTGGGAATGTATCCGAATAACGGAAAATCGCCGATTTTCCCCGGAAATTTTCCAAAGCTGGAATTTGCGGCGGATCTCATATACAATCCGCTCAGGACAAATTTTCTTTGTCAAGCCAAAAGAGCCTGCATAGAATATATGTCGGGAATGAAGATGCTTGTACTGCAAGCGGTGGCTGCAGCCGAGTTGTTTTTGGACTGCAGGATCAGCATTGCGGTGAGTGAGCAGGTCGAAAAAGAGCTTTCGCTCGAGAAGAAGAACATAGTTCTGATAGGAATGCCGGGAGTGGGAAAGACGACCGTGGGCGGCATCCTGGCAGGAGAGCTGTCGAGAAGCTTTTACGATGTCGATGAGCTGATAGAAACAATGTCGGGAAAATCCATACCACAGATTTTCGCTGATGAGGGCGAGACCGCTTTCCGACAGATAGAGACAGAAGCAGTCGCCGAGCTCTCCAAGCTTACGGGCGCGGTAATCGCCTGTGGTGGTGGAGTTGTTACCCGCGAGGAAAACTACTATCCTTTGGCAGAAAACGGTCACATAGTTTTTCTAAACAGAGATGTCAGCCTTCTTTCTACGGTAGGCAGGCCCGTAAGTCAGGCAGTGCCCCCGGAAAGACTTTACCGCACGAGGCTGCCGCTGTACAGAAGCTGGTGCGACGACGAGATAGAAATCACGGACTATACGCCGGAGGCTGCCGCCGCACATATCATAGATATGCTGCAGCACGAATAGTCGTTACAAACAATTTGAAGATCAAGACGAAAAACGGAATTTTTTTTGCTTTTTTTATCGAAAAACTATCAATTCGACCTGTTTTGACGGGGCGCTAAAGGGTGGATTAGTATATAATCAACATACAAAAGTCATGAAGCGAATGAGTGATGGGAGACAGACCAAATGGGACAGCTGCAGCCTCAGCCGCATGCAGCTCAAGCTGCATGGCAATAAGACAGGAGCTTTATTATGAAATATGTAAAAGAAAAAATGACAGCAGCAGTGCTTGCAGCCACACTCCTGCTTGCTCTTGCAGGCTGCGGAGACGGTGGCAGCGTAGATAATGACGGCTTTGAGCCCGATGACAGTCTCATTACGGAGATGTGCGCCGAGGAGGGAAGCTATACGGATGAGTGGGGCAACGAATACGAATACAGCTGGCATATACCGCAGCTTAACGAAGAAAGCGAGGCTGCCGAGGCAATCAATACATATATACGTGACAGCTTCGGAACACTTGTAGAGGAAGAAAAAAGCAAGATGGAGCTGCAAGCATCAATGGATTATACCAATATAAGCTGGGAACGCTTTTGGAATGAAAGCATACTCTTTTTGAAGATAACGGCGGATTGCGGCAGTTGGAAGGATATTGATGTGGTAGGCTATGATTTTGCTGAAAAAAAGCAGCTTACGACTGCGGATATAATCAAGAAAGCAGGACTTACGGAGGAAGCATATCTTGCCGCTCTGAAGCGAGCAGCCTTCGATTACTTTGATACAGCGTATACGGACAATATGACTGCGGAGGAATATTACGAGGGCATTGGCGGCTACCAGTTCAGAGCAGAATGTGCAAACGAGGAATATATCAATATGGAGCAGCCGGTATACCTCGACAGCGAGGGAAAGCTGAGGGCTATAATTCCGATTCCGTCAATAGCGGGGGCGGCATACTATTTGCAGGAGGTCACGCTTGATACCGAGCAAAACGGGAAAGAAGCGCTCCGGGCAGAGGACGGCTTTGTTTCGGCGGTGCTTGAGAGCGGAAGGCTGAGCCTGAGCTTTGCGGAGAACGAGGACAGCGAGATGATATTGGGCGGCTATGCCAACGCACCGGAATACGGCAAGACATACGAGGTCAATGATATCTACGGAAATTATACGCAGATAGTGATAGCTTCCATGGGAAATAATATTGCACCGTATGTTTTCCTGCTCACAAGCGAGGGCAGAGTCGAGCTTGTAAATGTTATGGCAGGTATTCCGGAGGCATATTTCAGCTCAGACGGCGTGCTTCCGGGCGTAAAAGGCGTTAAGGCATTGTATCCGGAGGCGGTGATTGACGAGTTCGGCGGCTACCACACCGTTTTTGCAGAGCTTGAAAACGGAGAAAGGCAGGAGCTTACACTTGAGGTGATCGCAGCCGATAATGCGCACGTTACAGCGGTAGGCTAGGTGCAAAAGCAAGGATGGAGGAATACCTGTCTACACACAATCACCTCGGACGCTCGGTTGAGGGCAGACTGAGGATAGTAGGTGGGCCGAACAACTATCCGAACGACATATAAAGCTTGCACACTGAGGAAAGAAGGTATATCATGAGTATATCGGTTAATAGCATAAGCGAAAGCAAAACCTTGAGAAAGAAAGGAAAAACACAATGAAAAAGAAATTATTTACAGTAGTTATGGCATTATGTCTTATCGTGACTATGATGCCTGCGATGAGCGCATTCGGTGCAACGATAACAGATAACAGCATCGACGACCTTACGGCTGTCATCC
>CAZQSP010000076.1:0-5245 GCA_964596085.1 uncultured Oscillospiraceae bacterium | reverse complement strand
TCTTTGGGGTTCGATTTTGTTCGGAGGACTTTTGATTCTCTACCTCAGACTTCCGCTTCCGTTCCTGCCGACGCAGATTTACAAGGTGGTTCCGTATATAGTTACGGCTATCGTACTGATCGTCGTTTCTATGAGGCAAAGACGAGAGGATCAGCCGCCGCAGGGACTTGGTCTGAACTATTTCCGTGAGGAAAGATAAAAACGCAATTCTCTTTGAAACAAATATATTACCAATCGCACTCCGTCGGCTTCTGCCTTCTGAGCGCGGCAAGGCAGGCACCATGCGGCATAAGCCGTCGGGTGCCTTCTTTGTATTTGCAAGCCGAGCCTTCCGTAAGCACCTTCCTATACAGGCAGGACTTCAGTGCTTTGTTGTAATTTAGGTGAAGACTGCCGCAGGTATTGATTTTTTTCGCACAAGAGTATAAAATAATCGTGTACACATTTATTGCTATTCTGTTGATACAAAATATTTTATCTGACACATTCTTTTTGTTTAGCTTTAGCAATTCTGAAAATTCTTAGAAAGGTGCAGCTTATTTTTTCTGCTGCAAACGGTGACACCTATGCCCGAAAAAAAGGCAAATGATAACAATATGAATATTGAGGCGACGGAAGCCCAAGAAGTAAACGAAACAGCGGAGGAATCAGAGGCAGAAGGGCAGGCTGAAGCCAAGGAGAGGACGAAGGTGTATTCTGCCGAGGAAAGACCTGAGCTTGAGGGAATTTTGGAAATTCAAGAGGAAAACAGCTTCGGTTTTCTGCGCTTCTCAAACTTCCTGACAAGCGAAAGGGATATTTATGTATCTCCGACTCAAATCCGGCGTTTCAATCTGAAAACAGGTGATAAGATAAGAGGAATTACGCGTTTGCCAAAGGAGGGTGAACGCTTCGGCGCACTGCTCTACGTGCTGACGGTCAACGGGGATGAGCCGGGGGCGGCAATACGCAGACCGGATTTCGATAATCTCACGCCTGTGTTTCCTTTTGAGAGAATCAAGCTCGAGGACGGCAGCAGAGAGCTTTCGACCAGGCTTATAGACCTGGTGGCGCCTATCGGAAAGGGACAGCGCGGGCTTATAGTTGCGCCGCCAAAGGCCGGAAAAACGGTTCTCCTGAAAAAGGTTGCAAATGCGATAGAGAAAAATTATCCCGAGGTTGAGCTTATTGTGCTGCTGGTTGACGAACGACCTGAGGAGGTTACGGACATGAAACGCTCCCTTATCGGCGGCGAGGTCATATATTCAACCTTTGATGAGCTCCCACAGCACCACGTAAAGGTGGCGGAGATGGTTCTTGCCAGAGCACAGCGACTGGTTGAACACGGCAAGGATGTGGTAATATTATTAGACAGCATTACAAGGCTTGCCCGGGCGTACAATATGGTAGTGCCGGCATCGGGCAGAACGCTCAGCGGCGGACTTGATCCCGGAGCATTGCACAGACCAAAAAAATTCTTCGGTGCCGCCAGAAAGATGGAGGAAGGCGGCTCGATTACTATACTTGCAACTGCCCTTGTCGAAACGGGAAGCCGTATGGATGACGTGATCTTTGAGGAGTTTAAGGGAACGGGCAATATGGAGCTTCATCTCGACAGACGGCTCAGCGAAAAGAGAATTTTCCCTGCGATAAATCTGAACAAGTCGGGAACGCGGCGCGAGGATCTGCTTATGGAGCAGGAGGAGCTTGAGGCTGTTTGGGCTATGAGACGTGCCATGGCAAACCGCGAATCGCAGGATGTAACGGGAGAAATTATAGACAATTTGGCACACACCAAGACCAATCACGATTTTGTGCAAATAATAAAGAAGGTTTTGGCGGACGAATAGGTCTGCACAGGGACAGGATGATAAAGCATCCACGAGACGATATAGACTAAAGGTCTTTTGACAAGGCAATATACAAAGGAAGAAAGATGGATTTAAGTAAAATATTTTTGAAGGATGCCTGCCCGACATCAATCGGGGGACAGGCAATAATGGAAGGGATAATGATGCGAGGACCGAAGCGCTCGGCAATCGCCATAAGACTTCCGGACGGCAAAATTCATATGAAAACTCAGCCGACAGTGCAAGTGGGAAAATGGGGTAAAATCCCGATGATTCGAGGAGTGATAAACTTCGTTGCCTCACTGGTATACGGTACAAAGGTGCTTATGTATTCGGCAGAGGTTCTGGAGCAATATTATCCCGAGGATTACCAGAAGGACAAATTTGACATTTGGGTAGAGGAGCACCTTGGCAGGGAAAAGGCATGGAATGTCCTGCTTATGCTGTCGGTAGTGCTTGCATTGGTAATGTCGGTAGGGATTTTTATGCTGCTTCCTACGGCGGTGGTAGGCTGGTGTGCGGTTTTTACAGAGAATATCATACTGCTGAACGTGATAGAGGGCGTGACAAGAATACTGATATTTGTTTTATACATCCTGCTGATTTCCAAGATGCAGGACATCAAGACGGTATTTAGATATCACGGCGCCGAGCACAAGACGATTCACTGTTTTGAAAACGGACTCGAGCTTACTCCGGAAAACGCACAGAGCTTTTATACACTGCACCCGCGCTGCGGAACGAGCTTTTTGGTTTTCGTGATGGTCATTGCGATTTTTGTTCACGTGTTTATGGGTTGGCCGAATGTGTGGCTCAGACTTGCGAGCAGAATACTTGTACTGCCGATAATTGCGGGGCTTTCGTACGAGCTCTTGAAATGGGCGGGAAGAAGCGATAACATCATTGTTAAAATTCTGAGCCTGCCGGGGCTTTATTTGCAGAAGCTCACGACGGCAGAGCCTGATTTTTCTCAGCTTGAGGTTGCGATAGCGGCGGTCAAGGCGGTTCTCAACGACGGAGAGGAGGTACCTTACTTTGAGGGAATATGCGATCCGGAGGGTAATCCGATAGAGGGAGAGGTAGAATATTACGACCCGGAGCCGGATAAGGTGCTTCCGGAGAATGGTGAGCACGAGGAAAGAGGAGACGAGGCGGTAAGGTAATGAGTTTGGCACTTAAAGAGCTTATACGAATAGGCGAAAAGCAGCTTGCCGACGCAGGAGTGGCAGATGCTGCCATAGATGCGAGAGAGTTGTATTGCTACATGATGGGATATGACCGAGTTGCACTTATGATGCACTGGCAAGAGATTTTGCAGGACAATCGCTGCGAAGCATACTTTGAGCTGATTGCAAGACGTGCCTCTAGGATTCCGCTGCAGCATATCACGGGAGAGCAGGAGTTTATGGGACTCAAGCTTTGGGTAAGCGACAAGGTTCTGATACCGAGGCAGGATACCGAAACAATGGTTGAGGATGCATTGGAGCTGCTGACAAAGGGCAGTGTCAGAGGCAGCGCCTATGCCGAGGGCAAGCTGAATCACAGAGGCATAGAGGTTTTGGATCTGTGCTGCGGCAGCGGAGCTATTGGGATTTCCATAGCGGCAAAATGCGAAAGAGCGAGGGTAAGCTGCTCTGATCTGAGCACCGAGGCACTTGAAATTGCTCGAAAAAATGCCGAAAGAAATAAATGCAGAGGCATCAAATTCATAGAAAGTGATATGTTTGAAAGCAAAGCCTTTCACGGAGCCTTCGGCAGCAAAACCTTTGATCTGATTGTCAGCAATCCGCCGTACATCAGGAGTGCAGTCATAGAGGAGCTTGAACCTGAGGTTCGCGACTGTGAGCCAAGACTGGCTTTGGACGGCGGTGAGGACGGACTGCATTTTTACCGCATAATTGCGGAGCAGGCGGCAGTTCACCTTGCAAAAAACGGAATTTTGATGACGGAAATAGGCTATGATCAGCAGGCGGCTGTTACAAGGCTGCTGGAGGAGACCGAGGCTTACGAAAAAATCATAGGGCTTAAGGATCTGGCGGGGCGTGACAGAATTATAGTCGCAACGAAGAGGAATAATAAAAGGAAATAAAGAATAGACGGGGTGATGAAATGAAAATCGTTCTTATTACAGGAAGTCCGCACGAAAGAGGCACGACTGCGGTCTTGGCGGGGGAATTTGTAAGAGGTGCGTTGGAGGCGGGACACGAGGTGGTTCGCTTCGATGCCGCGCATAAGGAGGTTCACCCGTGTATCGCCTGCGAGAGATGCCACAGCGCAGTTTCGGCGTGCCTTTTCAGAGATGATTTTGATGAAATAAAGGACGAGCTTATAGCTGCGGATGCGGTGGTTTTCCTCTCGCCGATATACTATTATGGCATGACTGCACAGATAAAGACGGTTATCGACAGATTTTATGCCATCGACGGAGAAATTCATAAAAACAAAAAAACAGCGCTTATGCTTGCGTTTGCCGACAGCACTATGGAGTCAGCGCAGGGTGCGATGGCAAGCTTTTACGGTATGGCGGATTATCTCGAATGGGAAATCGTAGATGTTTTGACCGCCGGCAAATGTCAGTATGCCGAGGATGTCCTGAACAGTGACTTTCCGAAACAGGCATATGAGCTTGGAAAGAAAATTCTGGGTGTCGTGAAAGAGGAAGCTGAGCCTCATGCAGTCGAAAGCCTGAATGATTTGGTGGCAAGACTGGCAAGCTTCTCACAGTTTGCCGAGGAAGCTCTGAAGGAAACCGAGGAAAAAGACGTTTTTCTGGAGGGAATGGAGTAGCTTTTTGGCAGCTTTTCGCAAGAAGCTCCGGTTTTATACGGAAAAACTTGCGCAAGGGGGCAAAAAACCGCTTGCATTTCATTCAAAGCTGTGGTACAGTAAAAGAGCTGTAATGGATTTTACGGTGAAAACAAATATGCGGAGGCGGTTGCTTCGGCAGGAAAGGAAGACGAACATGAAGGAAGGAATCCATCCTGATTATAAGGAATGTAAAGTAACTTGCGCATGTGGTAACACTTTCGTTACTAGGTCAACAAAGGAAGAATTAAGACTTGATGTATGTTCAGCTTGTCATCCGTTCTTCACAGGTGCTGCTAAGATGATCAACCGCGGCGGCCGTGTTGAAAAGTTCAAGAACAAATACAATCTCGACTAATAATCAGAAGACTAAACCGAAATTTTTCTCAAGTTTCGGTTTTTTTAATGAAGGTTTTAATAAAATTAGATGTTATCTTTGTTGTTTTTATGGTAAAATAAATAGTTAGAATTGTTAAGAAGTTTTAGGAGAATGAAATGTTTGATAAGCTGGATTTCATATTAGAAAAATACGAGGAGCTTTCGATGAAGGTCTCCGACCCCGATGTGATAAACAATCAGCCGCTTTGGCAGAAGCACATCAAGGAAATGGG
>CAZQSP010000075.1:0-5282 GCA_964596085.1 uncultured Oscillospiraceae bacterium | reverse complement strand
TTGAGGAATGTACGATAGTGGTTTCAAACTCGCTTGACGAGTACATAATTCAGGACATATTGCTCGAGGGTGCAAAAATCGACTCCTTCGGCGTAGGCGAAAGACTTATCACGGCCAAATCCGAGCCCGTTTTCGGCGGTGTATACAAGCTGGCGGCACTCGAAAAGGACGGAGTGCTGACACCAAAGATCAAAATTTCCGAGAATGTCGAAAAAATCACCAATCCGGGCTTTAAGGGACTCTACCGTCTCTACAGCAAGGAAACAGGCAAGGCTCAGGGCGACGTTATGACCGTTGCCGACGAAACGATCCCTCAGCAGGAGGAATACGAGATTTTCGACCCGAATGCCGTATGGAAAAAGACTGTCGTTCGCAACTACACGGTAAGAAATCTGCACGTACCGATTTTTGAAAAGGGAAAATGCGTGTACGAGTGCCCGTCGATAGAAGAAACAAAAAAATATTGCAAGGAGCAGGTTGAAACGCTGTGGGACGAGACCCTAAGACTTGAAAATCCGCAGACCTATTACGTGGATCTTTCACAGAGGCTTTGGGATATGAAAAACGAGCTTTTGCGTTCTCACTCTGCCAAATAAATAATAATGTAAGATGTAAGGGAGAAAAAACAATGAATAAAAAAATGACCGGCAAGCAATATGTATTGGTTGCATCCATGCTTTTCGGCTTGTTCTTCGGAGCCGGAAATCTGATATTCCCGATAATTCTGGGAGCAAAAGCCGGAGCAAGCCTTGTACCGGCACTCCTCGGCATGCTCGTAACAGCCGTAGGTATGCCGCTTTTAGGTATAGTGGCACTCGGTGTTTCCAGGAGCAGCGGACTTATGGAGATGTCGAGCAGAATATCCAAGGGCTACGGCTATTTCTTTACCTGCGCACTGTATCTGACAATAGGACCGTTTTTTGCAATTCCAAGATGTGCGGCAACCTCGTTCACTATGGGTATCGCACCGCTTTTGAACGGAAACGAAGCGCTTGTGCAGGCGATATTTACCACGCTGTTCTTTGCGGCAGTGCTGTATTTTGCGCTCAGACCGTCCGACATTATGAACTCCGTCGGAAAGTATCTGAATCCGATTTTCCTCGTGTGCCTCGGCATTTTGGTGGTGACCGCATTGATATCTCCGCAGGCGGCGGTATCTGAGGTTCCTGCAAGCGGCGACTATGTCGAAAGCGCATTTGCCACGGGATTTTTGCAGGGCTATGACACCCTCGATGCTTTGGCATCGCTGGCATTCGGTATTATCGTAATAAATGTTATAAGGGGTATGGGCATCGAAGAACCGGGCGAGATAGCAAAGAGCACGATCAAGGCAGGAATTTTCAGTATGCTGCTGATGGCACTCATCTATGCCCTCATAGCGCTTGTGGGTGCGCAGAGCTACGGCTTGTATGCGGACCGGCTCGCAGATCCGTCCTTTAACGGCGGAACCGCATTTGCAATCATTGCAAGACATTATCTGGGCAATGCGGGTATGATTGTCCTGGCGTTGACGGTTACCTTCTGTTGTATGAAGACGGCTATCGGGCTTGTAACCTCCTGTGCGGACACCTTCTCTCAGATATTTCCGCGCTCGCTCAGCTACAAAAATTGGGCTATCGCATTTACGGCATTTTCACTTTTGGTTTCAAACATCGGACTGTCAAAGATCATTTCCTTCTCGGCACCGGTGCTCTACTTCCTGTATCCGCTGGCAATCGTGCTGATACTTCTCAGCATTTTCGGCAAATTCTTCGCAAATGCACGCAGCGTATATGTATGCGGTATAGGCTTTACGATGATTGCGGCTGTACTTGATCTGCTGCGCGTAAGCGGAGCAGCCTCCGTACAGGGAATCGTGGCGTGGGCGGCAGACAGCCTGCCGTTGTACACCTTGGGTCTGGGTTGGATCGCTACGGGAGCCGTGGGCGTTCTGATAGGACTGATTATTTCCTTTTTACAGAGGAAAAGGAAGGCATAAAGCCTTTCCCGCAGATGTGGGAAATATCGAGTCAAACGAACAAAACAGATGCAGGCGGTGCAAAAGCATTGCCTGCATTTTTCAAATACCTGCGCTCGGCAGGATGAAAGCAGAAATAAAGCAAATGAAAAAAGAGCCTGCTTGCTGCAAACCCTTCTTCCATAAAAGATGTATTAGTAATTATCGTGTTTTCTTGTTAGTGCTTATAATTTTCGACCATAGCGGAGAAAATTATATCGAAGCTTTATTACTTTCTCTTCATTTCCTTAGGTGTTACGCAGGTTCCGGAAGCCTTTGCAACTACGATAGGCTCTTCCAAGAAATCAGCAGCGGAAGCGTTGATGTCTTTTCTGGAAACAACAACCTTTCTTGCTTCAAAGGTCATATGTCTGGAAGTGTTGCCGATCTTGTCGATTTCGCCGTAAACCTCGATATAGTCGCCTGCATATGTAGGAGCTAAAAATTCTACGTTGTCATATGCGCAGAACAAACCTTCATCCCCGTCTAACTTGATGAGCAATTCAGTAGCAACGTCGCCGAAAAGGTGAACCATATGTGCGCCGTCAACTAATTCTCCACCGTAGTGTGCATCCTTTGCGGACATTCTTAATCTTAAAGTTGAAGTAATCTTTTCCATGTTTTTTTCTCCTTTTTCTCAATATTTGAAAAGTTATTTTGAATAACTCAAAAATCACGCAAATATGTATTGCAAAATGTGTGCCAATGGTTTATGATTGGAAATAGATAAAAAACGAACCGATTTATGTTCATCGAAAAAAGGAGTGAACCTGAAATGACGACGGCATACGGCATGAAACGCGTTTTGGAACCGCAGTATGTTTTGCCCACATCGGCATGGAGGCTGGACAACAGTCGAGAGATATACCCAAACGAGATCAGAGTTGCAATAAAAAGAATACATCTTGAGGGAACCGGCTTCAAGCAGCTTTGCACGGAGGCAAACAACAATGAGGAAAAGATAAAGCAGAAAATCATAGACATCGCTATACGCAGAGGAAAGCTGCATAACCCCGTAACCGATACCGGAGGTCTGGTGTGCGGCGAGATAGAGGAAATAGGTACAGGCTACGCCAACGAGCAAGGGCTGAAGCCGGGCGATATGGTGATATTTAACGCTTCCTTGACTTCGATACCGCTATACATAGAAAAGATAAAGGAGATAGACTATACATATAATCAAGTAACCGCAGAGGGCTACGCTGTCGCACACGACAAGATTCAAGTGATAAAGGTCGATGAACAGGTACCGACCGAGCTTCTGCTTTTTGCGCTCGACCAATCGGGAACGCTCTACAGACTGAGTGAGCTTGCTCAGGGCAAGGAACGCTTTTTGCTGGTCGGAAACAATATGCTCACCAACCTGCTTTTTGGGTATGCGATACGGCGCAGCGTGGGAAAGACGGCACAGATAGTATGCCTGCTCGACAAAAAAACGGGCATATCCGTCTCGGGCAGCGGAATAGACAGGCTGACGGAAAAGGTATTTGACAGGCTGCATTTTATGGACATACTCAAGCCGCTCGAAGCCTTGGAAAAACTCAATGCAGAGGCATTGTTCGACCTTTCGGTGAACTGTGCGGAGATACCCGGAGCCGAGACTGTAAACGTTTTGGCGACAAAGCCGGGCGGCACGGTTCTCTTTGCAAACCTGATAAACAACCTGAACATAGCGCTTTACATAACGGAGTCCATATCACGAGAGCTGGAGATGCGCAGCGCGGAGGGATACATAGACGACTATGACAAATTCGATATGGAGCTGGTAAAGGAGGTGGCTCCTTATCTTGAGAATGCAGAGGCGGCAAGGCTGCAGGAAAGCTCCGAGCTTGACGAATGGGAAATGAACCCCTACACAAAATCGCTGATGGAAAAGAGCATGAGCGAGGACTTTGTGTGCAAATCCAGGCCGATGCAGCTTGTAATGGAAGAAATAATGAGGGTCTCGCAATACGACTGCAATGTCATAATATTCGGCTCCACGGGTGTCGGAAAGGAAAAGGTGGCAAACCTCATCCAAAAGAGCAGCGACAGGAAGATGCAGCCCTTTGTCAAGATAAACTGCGGAGCGATCTCCCCGAATCTGATAGAATCCGAGTTCTTCGGCTATGAGCGAGGAGCGTTTACGGGTGCGAACGCAACGGGGAAAAAAGGATATTTTGAGCTTGCGAACAACGGAGTTATGTTTTTGGATGAAATAGGTGAGCTGCCGCTCGAAATGCAGGCAAAGCTGCTGAGAGTCATACAGGACGGCGAGTTTTACAGAGTTGGCGGCACCGTGCCCATCAAGACGAATGTGAGGATAATTTCCGCCACAAACCGCGACCTCGAGAAATTTGCAGAGGAAGGGAAATTCCGCAGAGACCTGTATTACCGACTGAATGTTGTGCCGATACGCATACCGGATTTGGCAGACAGAAGCGACGACATTCCGGCACTTGTCGGACTTTTCCTTGAAAAATACGGCAAAAAATTCGGCACAAAGCGCGGCATAAGTGACAGCGCCCTGGACTATCTGAAAAGACAGCCGTGGCCGGGCAATGTCAGAGAGCTTGAGAACTCAGTGCAAAGGCTGATAATATCCGCACAGGGTGAGGATATTACTCTGATGGATGTTATGAGAGAGAGTCACGGAGAGCTTTTTGAGGGCGGAGCCTTTGGGCGCGACGAGAGCGACATCGGAGAAAGAGAGCAGGAAATAGACCTCCAGCGTGCAGTCGAGGAATACGAAAAGGGATTGATCAAGTATGCCTGCGAAAAATACGGATCCACGCGAAAAACCGCCAAGGCTATCGGAATAAGCCAAACACAGCTTGTGAGGAAAAAGAAAAAGTACGAAATTGACTAGCGTGTTAGCCTGCGAGGATGCCCGAACCGATTTCGTTTCGCCTTTTTTGAGCCTGAGGCGAAACAGGTTCGACAAGCGGCTCCGAATGTGTGTGGCAATTTTCTCGGCAGGCGGAAATACTCGCATAAAACTCGCATAAAAAGCAGGCTTGCGCCAAGCCGCAAAATATGTCGAAGGAGAGAGGGTGTTGGCATAAAATTTGCTTTAAATATGGTGGGTAAGAAAGTGGAAACAGAGAATGATACAAATTTAACGAAAAACTAATTGTTCAGAAATTGATTTTACTATGGAAAAGCTGTTCCAAGTAGTGTATAATTAACATAGTAAGTTATGCCCTTGCTCCCTCGCTCGAGCAGAACGATCGGCGCAAGCGCATAAATAATAAAATTATATTTTTTTCTAGGAGGAAACTAAAATGAAAAAAGGATGCCCTTATGG
>CAZQSP010000074.1:0-5299 GCA_964596085.1 uncultured Oscillospiraceae bacterium | reverse complement strand
CGAAAATCAACGAAAAGCTTCCCAAATACAAGGAAATTCGCAGATTTTTGCTTACGGACGAGCCGATGATAAAGACGAGTACACAAAAGGTTAAGCGTAATCCGGAAATAGAGAAGATAAATTCGGAATGGCAGGAGGAGCTTGCCTATAATAATACGATTTAGATATATTCGGGCAGGGCAAGGCGATTTGACGGAATTGAACAGGCCTTTGCATCACGCATTCGTATTGCTCGGTGTTTATGTGATTTTATGAAGGTTGGGAGTTGCTTATGAGCTTGATAGCTGATTTTGTGCGTATAAGTGAAAACAGTATGAACGAATACAAAAATGCCTCGGGGCAGACCTTTGTGCAGGATAAGGCTGTCAGCGAGTTCTTTGAGAGCAGAAGGGGTATTCACAATTCTGAGGATAAGGCGGCAGCTCGCAGTGCTTGCGGCAGTGCGGCACAGGCACAAGGTATATTGGCATTTGGCGATAATCTCGGGTTTATGAAATATCTGCTTGATGCCTGTGATATGAGAGGCAAGGTCAAGCTCATTTATATAGATCCGCCCTTTTTCAGCAAGGCAAGCTACGAGGCTACTCTCAGAGTCAGGAACGGGCAGAACGGAGATGGGGCAAAAGTAAAGCTCAGACGTCTTGCGTACAAGGACATATGGGAGCAGGGGATGGAGGAATATTTGACCATGCTTGCTTCGCGCCTCAGATTTATGCGCGAGCTGCTTGCAGAGGACGGAACGATATGGGTGCATTTGGACTGGCACAGCGTTCATTATGTCAAGATACTTATGGATGAAATTTTCGGGGATGCGAATTTCATCAATGAAATCATTTGGCAGTACAAGTCGGGCGGCAGCAGCAAGACTCACTTTGCCCGAAAGCACGACAATATACTTGTATACGGCAAGACAAATAAATATTACCTCAAGCTGCCAAAGGAAAAATCGTATAACAGGGGCCTCAAGCCATACCGCTTTAAGGGTGTTGAGGAGTTTTGCGACGACATAGGCTGGTACACACTGGTAAATATGAAGGATGTATGGAATATAGATATGGTAGGCAGGACGGCTAAGGAGCGAACGGGCTATGCGACCCAAAAGCCCGAGGCACTTCTGAAAAGGATAATCGAAGCCGGAAGCTGCGAGGGAGATATAGTTGCGGACTTTTTCTGCGGAAGCGGTACCCTCGCTGCGGTAGCCGGCCGACTGGGGCGCAGATGGATATGCAGCGACAGCGGTGCGCCTGCAATCGCTACCTGCCTGATGCGGCTTACGGACAGTGAGCTGCCGTTTGAGTTTTTGCGCGGCGAAGGCGATGCAGAAGCGGCGATCAGTACGGAGGCTGTGTACGGAGAGGGAGAGCTCATAAACGAAAAGAGAGCAGCCGAGCTGCGGGTGAATTTGGATAAATACAGCCTCTGAAGGGGTGATAACGCAGAAAGAGGACAGGCTGCCGGGGAAGCGATTTGAGCCTTGTTTTTTTGTTGCCTTACGCTTGAAAATATAGTAAAATATTTGCAAGTAAATTAGCATTGTCGAGGAAACAAAAGCTTGGCATTGTACGAATATTTATAGAGGATTGAAGGGATCGGTGTGATGGCTGAACAGAACAAAACAGAAAAAGACAAAAAGACGGAAGTAAAGAAGCCAATGCCCGCAGGGTTGCCTTATTTGGCTGCCGGAGCTGTATTCTTTGTATTTTCGTTTATATTTCCGGTATATAAGCTATCGGGCTTGCTTGTGTCGATCGTGGCTGCGTTGAGCGCTGCAGTGTATCTGAATGTTAAGCGCAGAGAGCAGATCAAAGCTATGCCTGTGGTAACGCCCGTAAAGGCAAGAGCTGAGGAGCTTTCCAAGAAGCTTGACGAGGGCAGGGATGAGCTGCGCAGGATGCAAGCGCAGCTCTCAAATGCCGATGTAGCGGCAAAGCTTGAAGGTATGGCGCTCACCCTGGAAAAGCTTGCGGATAACTTGGAGAAAAATCCTAAGGATCGCTCCAAAATCAGAAAGTTGGCAGTTCACTATGTGCCGATGATACTCGATTTGGTTGAGAACTACATAAACCTTGAGCAGCAGGGAATGAGCGGGGCAAACATAAGCGCCTCAATGAGCAGCATCGAAAACGGACTTGAAAAGGTGGACGAAAGCCTGAAGCAGTACCTCGATGATATGTTTGAGGATGACAAAATGAGTATTGAGACAGATATCGAGGTTTTGAAGCAGCTGTTGAACAAGGATGCGGCAGGTGCAAACAAAATGAACTTTGACGATATATTGAACGAAATGAACGGAGGGAAAGAAAATGTCTGAAGAAATGAAAACTATGGAAGCTATGGCAGAAACTACACTTGCGGCCGAGGCTGAGATTCCGACTCTTATTTTGCCGGGAGAGGAGCCTGAGATTACTGAGACTGCTTTGACGGAGACACAGCCTGTATCTGTGCAGGAAATCAACATCGAGGACAAAATTCAGCTTAGCGATGCAGAGAAGAAAGCGGTAGAGGAGTTTGTCGGAAAAATTGACATATCAAATACCAATCATATATTGCAGTACGGTGCCGATGCACAGACCAAGATAACTCAATTCTCAGATATGGCATTGGAAAAGGTCAGAACAAAGGATCTGGGAACGGTCGGAGATGCACTTGCGGAGCTTGTGGTAGAGCTCAAGGGCTTTGATCCGAACGAGCAGAAAAAGGGCTTCCTCGGACTGTTTAAGAAAGCAGGAAGCGGCATTGCCGAGATGAAGGCAAAGTATGACAAGGCAGAGGTGAACGTAGAAAAGGTTGTCGATGTATTGGAGGGACACCAGATCACGCTCACGAAGGACATAGCTGTTTTGGATGAGATGTTCAAGGCAAATATGACCAATTTCAAGCAGCTTTCGCTTTACATAGTTGCAGGAAAGAAGAAGCTTGAGGAGGTACAGGGAGTAACGATCCCGGCTATGCGCGCCAAGGCTGAGGAGACGGGACTGATGGAGGATGCGCAGGCTGTCAACGACCTTGCAAGCCTTGCAAACCGTTTTGAAAAGAAGCTATATGACCTTGACCTGACAAGAACTATTTCCCTTCAGATGGGGCCGCAGATCAGATTGATTCAGAATAACGACACTCTGATGGTTGAAAAGATACAGACAACCCTTATCAATACAATTCCGCTGTGGAAGAGTCAGATGGTTTTGGCTCTCGGTCTTGCTCACAGTGAGCAGGCAATGAAGGCTCAGCGTGCCGTTTCGGATACCACAAACGAGCTTTTGGAGAAAAATGCGAAGCTGCTCAAGGAGACGACCGTCGGAGTTGCACAGGAATCCGAAAGAGGAATTGTGGATATCGAGACCCTTCAGCATACAAATCAAATGCTGATTGACACGCTCAATGAGGTAGTCAAAATTCAGAATGACGGCAGAGAGAAGCGCAAGGCAGCAGAGCACGAGCTGATGAATATTGAAACTCAGCTTAAGGACAAGATGCTCGAGATGAGAGGCTAGGCTTGAGATGAAGATTTTGGAAAGCAAGGGAATATGTATAATCCTGATGATTGTGCTGATTGCGGGCGGATTTTTGCTTGGGGGTTACGCGGGACTTTCCGGACAGTACCAAATGGCAGCGAATGTATTCTTCCTCGGTGAGAACGGAGACGGGATCTGCGCAGCAAACGATATGGCAGAGAGAGCTGCCGCATTGACGAATATGCAGACCATAGCAAAAAAGTATCCTGCCGTAGCTGACGGTGCGCTCGAGGCTGCATCCTCCGCCTTGAACGTGTATACCAAGGCGGACGGGGATATCCTTGATATGTTTGAGGCAAATGCGGCAATGGAAGCAGCAATGAGCGAGCTAATGCTGGAGACAGACGACGGAATGCTATCGGCAAAGGATGAGAGCTACAGACAGAAGCTTTATGCCGAATTTAATTCGAGAAACGACACGATCAGTCACGACCCGTATTACAATTATGCGGCTGCATACAACGAAATCCTGGGACGTTTTCCGGCAAGCCTGATTGAGAGCTTGACTCCGGTCAAGGAAGCTCCGGTAAGGTATTGATTGCCGTAGGACCGTCGATTTATCAAAAAATGCAGCAGGGCTTGCTTGCGAGATAATGAACAGGAGACAAATATGAAGAATATAAAACAGAGATTGATCTGTGCTTTGTCTGTGACGGCATTGGTAATACTGCTTTCGTGCGGAGTTGCTTTTGCGGCTGTGCCTGAGGCATCGAATGACTTCTATGTGGCAGATTATGCAGGGGTCATTGACAGAACAACAGAAGATTATATAATAGAAAAAAATGCGGCTATTGAGAGTCTCTGCGGTGCTCAGATAGTGGTGGCAGCCGTTGATTTTCTGGACGGAATGGACATAGAGGATTATGCCTACAGGATGTTCAACGACTGGGAGATAGGTGATGCATCCCAAAATAACGGAGTGCTTCTGCTGTTGGTTATCGGTGAGGAGAACTATTGGTGTATGCAGGGTACGGGACTCGAGGGCGTTCTGACCAGCGGTGAGATAAGCGATATACTCTGGGATTACCTGGAGGAGGACTTTGCGGCAGAGAACTACAGTGACGGCGTGCGCAAGACCTTTGATGAGCTGTATGAGGTAGTCTACGATTATTATGAGGACAGCTCTTATGCCGCAGGATATGTCGGCAATAATCCGTATGGCGGCGATGACTATTACTATGAGGACAGCGAGGGCGGATTTATGGGTGTGGTGATCGGCTTGCTTGTGCTGATAGTTATTATTGCGGTGGTTTCTGCGCTGATCGGTGATACGAGGCGGCGCAGAAGAAGAAACAGCGGTACGAGCACTTATGTGCCTGTAAGTAAGCCTCGCAGGAGGAGAACGCCGCCGCCTCCGATGCCGCCGTATCCGCCTGCGGGACCGCAGGGCGGAATGGCGCCGAGGCCACCGGTAGGCGGAGCGCCTCGGCGCCCGGGCGCTGCGCGCCCGAGCGGCGGCAGACCTGCCAAGGCATCCCGACCGTCGGGAGGTTCGTTTGCAAAGCCGAGCGGCGGCTTGTTCGGTGGCTCCTCCGGCAGCGGCAGAAGACCATCCGCAGGCGGTGGAATAGGTCGCGGAGGCGGTGGCGGAAGCCGCGGCGGCGGAGCAGGCAGACGAGGCTGATAAATACGGACTTTACTTTTAGATTCAAAAATTATATACTATAGAGGCTGCGGTACAGTTTGCCGCAGCCCAAAACAATACGGCTCATTAGCTCAACGGATAGAGTAGCGCTCTCCGAAGGCGTTGATCGGGGTTCGATTCCCCGATGAGTCACCATGTGAAA
>CAZQSP010000073.1:0-5300 GCA_964596085.1 uncultured Oscillospiraceae bacterium | reverse complement strand
TTCTCCGCTAATCGGATTTTTCCTTTCTACCAAGTTGATATTATTATATCGAGAAGGACTTGAATTGGCAAGCAACACGCTGTTGCTCTCAGACCCTACAAATGGAGCTTTGCTTAGATTTATATTATAAAAGCTACCTTAGATACTTATTGTATGTAGACTTATAGTATTCGTAATTATTACAATAAAACAAAGGAGGATTTTTGCTATGGATATTGTTAAAGTGTTTGGAAGCAACGTGAAGAAATATCGCAGGGAAACAGGACTGTCTCAGGAGGCATTCGCCGACAAATGCGGTATGCACCGCACCTATATCAGTGCAATAGAATGCTATCGCAGAAGCATTTCTCTTGAAAACATCCAGCGTATCGCCGATGCACTTGGTATTGAAGCGTATAAATTATTTATGGAGGATAAATAAAATGTCTAAAAGGAAAACAAAAATCGAGCTGTTTGAAGAATTGGCAGGAGTAGATGAAAATGGTTGCAGCAGATGGGTCTCCGTCGATGAATTTGTGGGTGAATATCAAGGATTGCAGCTCCTAAACGGCGCTGGATGGTCAAGAGATGATGGAGCTTTCGGAAAGAAGTATATTATTGAACGAGATAAGTCTATCACTCCCGGAAACAAAACAGATGCCATCAGAACGGTAGGGTTTAACAGCGGAGATTATTCTCAGCACATCAGAGCTGATATTAGAAGGCAAATTCAAAGTCAACGTTGTGTTATATTGGGCACGTCAAATCCCGAGGTGGATCACAAAAATGGTATGAAAAATGAAGATAGGGTTATGCGAAATGAAAATCAAATGCTATCCGACTTTCAACCACTAAGCAAGGCCGCAAACGATGCCAAACGTCAATTTTGCAAAGAATGCATCCGAACAGGAATCAGATATGATGCCAAAAAACTCGGATATCCTATATCCTATTACAAAGGCGATGCCACGCATAATGGTGAGGAAAATGCCTGCGAAGGTTGCTTTTGGTATGATCCAATAGAATTTAGAAACCATTTGAAGGAAAAATAATATGAATAGAATGGTTATTTGACTATATTATCCCCAATTATAGTGAAAAGACAGTAGAAATAACGCCTTGCATTGTTGCTACCAAAACAAATAATGCAAGATTGCTAAAACATATCGCCCAAAAAAAATTAGATGTCCATATTCATATTCTTCAGTAAATAGCACCGAATACTATGCTGTGAATATCGTCAAAAATAGAATTGATATTAACAAAATTGTATAAATCACTCAGGGTAAGGTGGTTTTTTTCACTTTACCTTTTTAAATAAAAAAATGTATTCGTGCTTAAAGATATAAAAATCGCTTGCTAATGCTCGATATCTCCAAATGCCTTGTTTGTTTGATTTTCCCTTTGTCTCTCCAAAATTTTTTACTAAAACAGCTTTTAGAAGGAGTCCTTTTTCCATCATCAAATTCATGCAATAGAATCCAAGAGGAATCACTTGACTGTTGGCATACTTATCCCCAATAACAACTGCACAATACCTATTTTTATCCAAAACATTTATTGAATTATCGACCACTTTGCTAAAAGCCTCTAAAAAGTTGTTCAAAGAATCACAATTTGATAAATCATCCGGACTTTCAGAAAATTTCACGATGTCCCAATACGGAGGATGCAATATCACAAATTGAACCTTGTCTATCCCCTCAGATTTAAGTATATTCTCAATATCGCAGATTCGGCTATCGTCAACTACGATTTTAGTTTTTACTGTATCCTTTTTTTCTGTAACAATCCGCTCATAAGCCTCCTGAGCCACCTCATTCTGAAGCTCAATTCCAATTGAATTTCTTCCCATTCTTTGAGCCTCAATAATTGAAGTCCCACTGCCCATAAACGGATCCAGAATCCAATCACCATGTTTTGTATAACGCGAAAATAACTGGTGCGGTATTTGCGGCACAAAGTTTCCATGATAATGTCCGCTATGTGCTCCGCTGTTGTCCCTTTTTTCGATTAACCATAGCGAATCAGTTTCTATATCGCTATAGGATTTCCAGCTTGATAAATCCAAGTCATTATATCTACTCATTTTCGTTCTCCTTAATCAGACAGTGCAAGTATTCCATCGTTTCACTGCCGGCAATATTTCTGTTATCTTCCTTATCAGCTTTGAAACGCTTATATGGCTGTGTATAGTAGCTATATGCACCATATTTTGACATCAATGTCTTTATTGTTTCTACACTCATCAAGCCCTCGTTGTTATAGCTCAGAAAAATATACTTGAAATTTGCGTTTGCGATTAGCTCCTCAAACTCTGATTCTAGGGTTTTCTTCGAGCAATACCTGCTTTTCTGCTCGTCCGAATTTCTAAGACCGGTTTTACCTTTCAGCGTTGGATTGTCATATTTTGCTATGGTTTCAAGAACGTGGTAGTTAGAACAATACTGTCTTTCATTGTACGGCGGATCAAGATATAATACGTCGCCGCGTATTTTCATTATTAGCTGATTTATGTCTTCGTTGTAAGCTTTACCTATTGGGCCGTCAACCTCCGGTAGAAGCTCCAAGTTGAACTGCTTTTTAGCTGATTTCTTTATATGCTTGAGAAAAGCTCCGTATACGGCTGCTGTATTGGCATATTTGTCTATTGAGTTTATTAAAGCAGCCAAAATACAGAAGTATGTATTTTCAGATATATGTCTTTGCTTATATAAGTTTTCCAATTCAATCCTTATCGCATCACACTTTTTTCCGTTTTCGTCGGTGAAATAATTCCTACCGCTCTCTGAGCCTGCGCAATAATTATTAAACACAAAGCCCTCAACTCCTTCCAAGGTATTGAGACGGTCTGCGAGTGCTTCACTGCTTTTATCTAAAGTCCCCTCAATTAAGAATTTATTTAAGCAATAGCTGTAGTACTGAATATCGTTTGAAATTACGTTGCAACCTTGCTTGCGGTAGCTTGCACCCACCACGCCGGTTCCGGCAAACAGGTCTGCAAAGGTATACATATCTCCCGGCTTGTAGCCCGTTACCTCAGATATGGTCGTATGAATAAAATCAAGAAGTGAATATTTTGAACCGATATAATTCATTATGCTTTTTCCTCATCTACGTATCCAGATTAATCAAGGTACAATTACAGATATTATAACACAGGTTCCTAGAAAAATCGAAAAAGTTTTCGTCATTATACTAAATTTTATACCTTCCGATTTTCCTTCCATTGAAGCTCAGTCATTTTTATTTTGGCGACTCAACTCAGATGCTTACATATAGCAAAACAGTGTAACCCTTTTACTTCGGGTTACACCGCATTCAACCTTCTATCTCATTATTTCATTGGCTCAGGCTGTTTACTCCAAATTCAAGTGTTTTGTAAGGAGTCTTTCGCCGACTATGTAGTATATGATAATCTGTACTGCGAAATATACGAGTGCTCCGATAAAGCCTAACTGTATCAGGCTGCTGCCGTTTTCCGCCAAGATGTCGAGTGCCTGATCCGAAACCACCAAAGCCGGGCTTACAAGCAGGTCTATAACCTTTGTGGTGAGTATCATAAACACTATGCCTATTCCCACATAAGCACCCGCACTCAAGAGGAGCTTGTATCTGCCGCTGAGCTGCCCTATCGAGAGTGCCGCATAAATCTTGAACACCTCTGCCAGGATTCCTAAAACCACAAGCACCAGGCACTCAAAGCCGTAAAGCCAGCCTATCGGATATCTTTGCAGTCCATCTCCGAATGCCTTAAAAATATCCACCACATATGAAAGGTTTCCCACAAGGTTCAGCAGTACTATGGAAAGCGCTCCTACTATGATGCTTACAAGCACCATTACGCCGGTCACCGTTCCCTTGGACAGTATAAGCTGCCAAGGCTTTACCGGCAATGTATGCATCAAATACCCCTCTTCCTTGAGCAATCCCTTGTAGAAACGCATAACTGCGATAAACAGTGTCATAACGATCAGTGCAGCAAACAGAATTACATAAATCAGCATCGGCAGATTATGAAAAATAATTCTCAGAAGGCCGCTGCTTTCAACTATTTGTGCCGCCTGCGAACGACTGCAAAGCCAGCCTGCAAAGCTCGCAGCCAATGCGATTATCGGCAGTGCCGCCCAAATTATACCTATCTGTCTGCCAACGCAGCGAGCCTCATACTTAATCAATTTTCCTGTCATCTTACTTCCCCCAATCTGAATTCCTCTCTAAATACCTCATCTACGGATTTTCCTTCTTTTTCTCTGAGCTCATCGACGCTTTCGTGTCTGACGATTTTGCCCTTTTTCAGGAAAATCACTTCATCAAGCACACGCTCTATATCCGCAATCAGATGCGTTGATATTACGACCGTAGCATCCTCCGCATAATTGTTTATAATCGTATCCATTATGTATTCCCTTGCCGCAGGGTCAACGCCCGCAATCGGTTCGTCGAGCAGATAAAGCTGAGCCTGTCTGCTCATTATCAGAATAAGCTGCACCTTTTCCTTCGTTCCCTTTGACATATTCTTTATACGATCCTTTTCTCCTATCTCGAGCAGCGAACACAATTCTGTCGCCCTTTTCCTGTCAAAATCACTGTAGAAATCCTCGAAAATGTCTAAAATGTCCTTTACGCACATCCAGTCCGCAAAATAATTTTTGTCCGGCAGATAGCTCACATTTGCCTTGGTGTATGTGCCGATATCGCTTCCGTCAATCTGTGCACTGCCCTCTGTCGGTCTGAGCAGTCCCGTCAAAATTTTAATCAGAGTGGTTTTGCCGCTTCCGTTCGGGCCCAAAAGTCCCACGACCTTTCCTCTGCCAAGCGTGAGGTTCACATCGTCCAATGCCTTTACCCCCGAAAATACTTTAGTCAAATGCTCACAATTTACCAAAATTTCTGTTTTCATTCCTATTCCCCCTCGTCCTTATCGCCGTCTGATATTTTTTCATTGATTTTCTCCGTCACCGCTGCCAAAGCCTCCTGCATACTGTAGCCGAGCGATGCCATTTCCTGTAAGAAAACCTCCGTATGCTCCGCCGCAATATGCTTTCTCATATCCTCGATCAGCTCCGAATCGGTAGTGACCGTTCTCCCTGCAGTCCTGTTTGTAAGCAGCAGTCCCTCTGCCTCAAGCTCCGCCATGGCTCGCTGCATGGTGTTTCTGTTCACGCCTGCCTCCTGTGCCAAATCTCTGACTGTCGGAAAAGAGCTTCCTGCCGAATACTCGCCCGTGATTATCCCTCGCTTTATATGCTCCTTAAGCTGCGGATAAATCGAACGGCTGTCGTCAAGCTGCCATTTCAAAATAATCTTACCCCCTCTCT
>CAZQSP010000072.1:0-5321 GCA_964596085.1 uncultured Oscillospiraceae bacterium | reverse complement strand
AAAGCAGCGGCTACCGCTAACCAGTCGCTCAGCACCAAGGAAAATACTGTGCAGGTTATAAAATTCGCACTTTTCTCGGCCTCCGCGGGCATCATTCAGGCGATTGCCTTTGCGTTGATGAACGAACTGAGCGGACTGCCTTACACACCTTGTTATCTGACGGCTCTTACCCTGTCGGTTCTGTGGAATTTTACGCTGAATCGAGAATTTACATTCAAATCTGCAAATAATGTTCCGATTGCAATGTTAAAGGTTGCAGCCTTTTACTGTGTATTTACGCCGCTGTCAACCTGGTGGGGCAACGCCTTGACCGGCATAGGCTGGAATGAGTACGCAGTGCTTGCACTCACTATGGCTGCCAACCTGTCCAGTGAGTTCCTTTATGACCGCTTTATCGTTTATCGCGGTTCGCTCAACACCAATAAGCGTGCACAGAAGCAGGCAGCTATACAGAATGACTCCGAGGAGGATTGCTGATGGCAGGTAAGAAGGAAAAGAGCCGACAAAGAATCATGCACGTCGCAAAAGGGCTGTTCGAGCAGCATGGTATCGAGGCTGTCAGCTTTCAGCAGATTGCAGACGAGGCAGATGTATGCCGCACGACGGTTTTCAATCACTTTGCGGGAACCAAGGAGCTGATGCTTGCGATTTTTTCACAGGAAATCGAGGAGCTTGCCGCCTACTGTGACGCAAGCGGCCTTGACGGCAAGGAAAAGGTTCTTGCCCTCTTTGATAAGCTGATTGAGGACACCGCCTACTATCCTGTTTTGGCAACGCAGCTGATTCAGAATGCAATTTTGAGCAGAGATGCAGACAATCCAATCGCTTTGATAGAAGAAAATGTGTGTCATGCCCTCGGCGACAGAGAGGATGCCGCCGTGCTCGCAATGGGTATATATTTGGGACTTATAAGTCACTGCCACATTCACAGACTTCCTTTCGATGCCGAAAAACTGAAGTCTGAATTTCGTACTTTGTTCGAAAAGATATATTAAATCAAATTCAATAAATTCAGATAAAAATCAACGAATCTATGATTTTGCTTACAGCATATGCAAAATTAAAAATTTTACGGAGGTAATGATATGAACACAGAAGCAGAAAACAGACAGAACACAGGAATCAACGGCTCCGGCATTTACCGCTGGGACGACCCGAATGAAATCAACCAAAAGCTTGCGGCTCTTACGAGTCAGTCTGTTTGGGAGGTAAACGATGATTATTACGAAAATACCGTTTTGAAATATTACGATGAAAAATGCACAAGGTCCAGGGCAATATATGAAGAAGCAAAAAACTATATCCCGGGCGGCGTGCAGCACAACCTGGCATTTAACAAGCCTTTCCCTGTTGCCTTTTCCAAAGCAGAGGGTGCATATCTTTATGACCAAGACGGCAACGAATACATCGACTTCCTGCAGGCAGGCGGTCCCACAATCCTCGGAAGTAATTATGAACCGATTCGCAAAGCGGTTGAAAACCTTTTGGAAAGCTGCGGACCTGTAACAGGACTTCTGCACGAATCAGAGCTTTTAATCGCAAAAGAAATCAATAAGCATATGCCAAATGTCGAGATGTTCCGTATGCTTGGCAGCGGTACGGAATCCGTTATGGCGGCGCTTCGTATCGCCCGCATCGCAACCGGACACAAACGCATCATTAAGTTAGGCGGTGCTTATCACGGCTGGTCGGATCAGATGGTTTACGGGCTTAAAATTCCGGGAAGCCGCGGTCTTTTGGAATCGCACGGTATTCCGGGCTCCGCATACAGCCGCACTGACGAGGTAAGACCAAATGACCTTGCTATGCTTGAGGGTATGCTGAAAAGAAATAAATTAAAGGGCGGCACCGCCGCTGTCATCGTTGAGCCGGTAGGCCCTGAAAGCGGCACACGCCCCGTAGCGTTTGAATACAACAAAGGCGTGCGTGAGCTTTGTGACAAATACGGTGCTCTGCTGATATTCGACGAGGTCGTAAGCGGCTTCCGTGTAGGTCTTTCGGGTGCTCAGGGACTGTTCGATGTCGTACCTGATTTGACCATCTTCGGCAAAATCGTTGCGGGCGGTTACCCTGCTGCGGGCGGTGTCGGCGGCAAGAAGGAATATGCACAGCTTATGGCAGCGGGACTTGCTACAGGTAAGCACCGTGCTTATGTGGGCGGCACACTTGCGGCTAACCCACTTTCGGCACTCGCAGGCTATACCGCAATATGCGAAATCGCACGCACGGGTGCCTGTGAAATCGCAGGCCGTGCAGGTGACAGACTTGCAGACGGTCTTAAGGAGCTGATTGAAAAATACGGTCTTCCGTTCGTAGCCTACAATCAGGGCAGCATCGTTCATCTGGAATGCACCGGTGCGATGAGCTTCGACTTTTCCTCCTTCTCTCTTGCAAAATCCGCAGTCGGACTTTTGAAAAACAAGAGCATGATGTACGAGCGTAAGGATTCTATGGAAAGAATGGGTGCCGCATACATGGCAAACGGTATCGTAACGCTTGCAGGCAGCAGACTTTACACCTCGATGGCTGATACCGATGAGGTAATCGACGAGGCACTTAACCGTTTCGAGCAGGTTTTCAAGCAGGTCGTTAAAACAGATAAATGTGCAAAATAGAAAACCGCATTACTTCTGCGGTAATATGAGCTTTCATTAAACCCTTATATCAGAGAAAGGACTGTAAAATGAGCAGCAATAAAGACACGGAAATGACTAATTCATGCGAGGCACGCTACATCCTTGCACATGACATGGGTACCAGCTCCGACAAGGCGGTTTTGGTCGATTACAGCGGCACGATAGTAGCTACCGCTGTCGAGGATTATCCTACCTACTATCCGAATCCCGCATGGGTCGAACAGGATCCTGCCGACTACTGGCATGCGGTTGCAAAAGCAAGCCGTCGTATTCTGGCAGAAAACAGCATAGACCCTGCTTCTGTAAAAGGAATCGTATTTTCCACGCAGGCACAGGGTATAATCCCCGTTACCAAAGACGGCGAGGTTCTTTATAACAACATCACCTGGGTTGACGGCAGAGCCGAAAAGCAGGCTCAGAGCATCATGCATAAGCTCGGCGGCAAGAAAATTTTCACACTGGCTGCCGGAACCCCTATCATGGGAAAGGACTGTATCGCCAAAATCGTGTGGCTTAAGGAAGAACGCCCCGATATATATAAGCGGACATATAAAATTCTCGATGTAAACGGCTATCTGAAATACAAGCTGACTGGAAGGATGGTAACCGAGCTTTCGGGAGCCTCCTCATACGGGCTGGATCTCAAGAAAAAGGAGTGGCTCGGCGTTATGAGGTTCACCGGTGTAGATATGGACAAGCTTCCGCCGCTGGTATGCAGCACCGACATAGTCGGAGGTATAACGGCTGAGGCTGCGGCAGAAAGCGGACTTTTAGAAGGCACACCTGTGCTTGGCGGCTGCGACGATGTGCAGGCCGCCGCTGTGGGCTCGGGTATGTGCGGCGACGGCGACCTGCACATCTATCTGGGCACCTCCGCATGGGTCGCATGTGCCAGCCGTGCCGCTGACAAATTCCTGCACGGCGCAGCCGCCATCCAGTCAGCAGACCGTGAAATGAACCTTATCGCAGGCATTACCGAATCCGCAGGTGCGAATATTCAATGGATTTGCGATCAGTTCTTTGCCCGCGAAAAGGCTGAGTACGGGGACGGAATTTACGCCTACATGGACGAGGTCGTACAGAAAATTCCGCCCGGCAGCGACCACCTCATCTGTACACCTTGGATGCTCGGTGAACGCTGCCCTGTTTCCTCCACCACCACACGCGCAACTCTTTTCAACATGACCATGGTACACACCAGAGAACACCTAATGCGTGCGGTTTACGAGGGCATAGGCTACAACCTGCGTTGGATTCTCGAAAACTACCAAAAGGATTACGGCTTTGCCTGCGACAACTTCCGCATTATCGGCGGCGGTGCACTTGATAATGCCTGGATGCAGATGATAGCAGACATCACCGGCAAAAGCTTTGCTGTTGTGCGTGACCCCCGTAACGCAGGAGCTGTAGGTGCTGCGGTAGTTGCACTCATCGGCCTCGGTGAGCTTCCGGGGTTCGAGGCAGCCAAGGACTTCGTGCAGATCGAACACCGCTACAGCCCGAATCCCGAAAACCGCAAAATCTACGACAAGCTCTTCGCCGATTATAAGAATGTATATCATTCTCTTGAAAAAGCTTATAAAGCAGCGAACGGCGAACGCTTTACAGAAAGCTGAATATAACAGAAAGGCAAAAGTATATGAATCATATTTACGAATACATAAAAAAATATTCCGCCATGCTTGCCGCACAGGAATACCCTCTCGGTGAGGCTGCCCGTCTGTTTGTAGAAACAGCCGAAGGCGTTTTCGCCACGAAAAAAGGCTCCGACCTTGCGGCACTGTCCGAGGCTGATATCGAAAAGCAGGAATTTAACGCACTGCCAAAGGGTATGCAGCAGGCAATCCGCTCGATTTTGATTTCTCAAACGCCCTACTGCACCGAATGGCTGAAATGCGGCAAGCCCCTAATCCCGGCCCTCGACGATATGGCGCAGATAGTCGGCACAAGAGCTGTCGTTATTGATGCCCGCAGCGGTCTTAATACTGTTGCAGCTCAGCTTGCACGCAAGATGAAATCAAATGCAGGCTGCTTTGTCATCACAGGTCAAAACGCCGAAGGAGCTTTCGAGGGCTTCACCATTACCGTAGGCCGTACGCCTTATGAAGCAATCGTTGCAATGGCGGTTCTCGAAAAATCCGCTGAAGTAACGCTGCTCGCCGAAAAAATCGGTACACCGCATAATATCAATGCTTTGGAACGCAAGCTTATGCGAACCGTATATATGAAAAAATACTCCAAGTCCGAGGCAGATGCCAAGGAAGATGAAGCCGCCGCTGTATCCTGCGGCTCCGCAGACTCATGCGAAGGCTCCTGTTCATACAGTCTTCCTGCCACCGAATCCGAAAACACAGAAAAAAACGGAGTTTTGGCAGAAGATAAAGAAGCTATGCTCCGCCGTCTGCTCGTCGATTACGGAAATAAGCTCGTTGCCTGCGGTCTGGTACAAGGTACCTGGGGCAACCTCTCAGCACGGCTTGATGAAAAATATATGCTGACTACACCTTCGGGAATCGACTATGCACGCCTTACGGCTGAGGATATGGTCAAGGTCAATATCGAAGCTCTCGACTACGAGGGCAGCCTCAAGCCTACCTCCGAAAAAGGACTTCATGCTGCAATATACCGCAACCGTCCCGATATTCACGGCATAATTCATACACATTCAAAATATTGCAGTGTGTA
>CAZQSP010000071.1:0-5365 GCA_964596085.1 uncultured Oscillospiraceae bacterium | reverse complement strand
ATCTATGACTCTATGCGTAGCCGATTTTCGGCTGCGCATAGCTGTCGTTCCGACAAAAATACAAATGCAAAAAATGAGGTGTAATTGATTATGATGGAATACTTGTCACAGTTTATGCCGTTTATGCTCAAATCGACAGTAATGACGATTGAGATATTCGTGCTGACTCTCGCGCTCTCCCTGCCGCTCGGACTTCCCGTTGCGCTCGGAAGCAACAGCAAAATCAAGCCGTTGAGCTGGTTATGCAAGACCTATGTCTTTATCTTCAGAGGAACGCCGCTGATGCTTCAGCTTTGGTTCTTCTACTTCTTCTTCCCGTTCGTACTGGACATGCAGGTAAGCGCATTCTTCGCTGTTATCGTCAGCTTTGTGCTTAACTACGGTGCATACTTTGCGGAAATCTACCGCGGCGGCATCAACAGCGTGGACAGCGGACAGCACGAGGCAGCCTTTGCACTGGGGCTGTCAAAAAAACAGACGATGATAGACATCATCCTTCCGCAGACCATGAAAGCCGTACTTCCTCCTATCGCAAACGAGGCAATCACGCTGGTAAAGGATACCGCACTTGCATCGGTTCTCCCTATAATCGAGCTTATGAAGGCCACAAACAGCTGTGTAAACCGCATGAGCAATATGATGCCCTTCGTATTCGCGGCTATTTTATATCTGGTTATGACCTTCGTTCTTACCATCGCACTCTCCAAGCTCGAAAAGCATTTCTCCAGATACGACAGAAAGGAGGAGTATTGATATGACAGAAGCAGTAAATAAGACAAAAGAGACTATATTGGAAATGAAGCAGATAGTAAAAAACTTCGGTGATTTCTGTGCCGTGGACCATGTTGACTTCTCGATGCACAAGGGCGAAATAGTTGCTATCATCGGTCCCTCGGGCTCGGGCAAAAGCACACTCCTTCGTTGCATCAACGGCTTGAACAAGCCCAGCTCAGGCGAAATCATATTGAACGGTGCTACCGGTATGGTGTTTCAGCACTTTAACCTTTTCCCACATATGACCTGCCTCGAAAACATCACCTACGCGCCTATCAAGGTAAAGAAGCAGGATAAGGATGCCGCAAGGAAGCACGCAGCCGAGCTTTTGGCTCTTGTGGGTCTGGAAACAAAGGCAGATGTTTACCCGGCGATGCTCTCCGGCGGTCAGAAGCAGAGAGTAGCAATCGCAAGAGCACTCGCAATGTATCCTGACATTATGCTCTTTGACGAGGCGACCTCGGCACTCGACCCCGAAATCACAGGTGAGGTTCTGAATGTTATGAAAAAGCTTGCCGACGAGCATACCACGATGATCGTTGTTACTCACGAAATGGGCTTTGCAAAGGAGGTTGCAGACCGCGTGATCTTTATGGACAAGGGTGTCATCGTGGAGGAGGGCACTCCGGATGAGGTGTTCGGCAATCCTAAGAGCGAAAGACTTCGTTCCTTCCTCGGAGCGATGCTCAGAGCATAAATCTTTTTTGGGCTTTCGCTGCATTTTTTCCGCATTCGGGGTTTTTCACAAAAAAACCGAAAAACTTTTGTGCAAAGTATTGACACACGGCGAATTGTGTGATATTATGCACCCATATTTGAAAATAGACTCTTGAGGAAAGGAGAACACAGTATGAAAAAGCTGACAAGCAGAGCAACAAAGGCTATGATGATGATGGGTATGCGCATGTGCAGCATGTGCAGCTTTTGCATTACAATTTTTTCAAATGTGCTTTCCATCATCAAGATAAAAACTTGTTTTCAATAGTCGAAATTAGGAGTATTAACGGAGAGCCCATTTGAACGGGCTCTCTTTTTTATTCCGAGTGCAAGCATAAAAACAAAAAAATGGAGGAAACAAAAATGAAAAAAGTATTATCAGCAGTTTTAACCCTGACCCTCGTTTTCGCACTTGCAGTTTGCTTTACGGGCTGCGGCGGAGATGACACGGCTGCAATCGAGATTGCGGTTCCTAACGACACCACCAACGAGGCAAGAGCTCTCCTGCTCCTTGAGGACAACGGTATCATCACGCTGAAGGACGGCGCCGGCATCACAGCTACAATCCAGGATATTGCAGAAAATCCGCACGGAATCACCTTCCAGGAGGTTGAAGCGGCACAGCTTCCAAGCATCCTTCAGGACGTTGACTACGCAGTCATCAATTCTAACTACGCTTTGGATGCCGACCTCAACCCGATCGAGGACGCATTGACACTCGAAGGCTCCTCCTCTGCATACGGTAACATCCTTGCCGTAAAGGAGGGCAACGAGGCCTCCGCAAAGACTAAGGCACTTGTTGCCGCACTCGAGAGCCAAGAGGTTGCTGACTTTATCGCAGGCGAATATAACGGAGCAGTGGTAAGCACTGTCGACAAACCGACGGACGGATACGATGCAAGCGTTGACTATTCCGCACTCGAGGGTGAAGAAATCACCGTTGCAGCATCCCCTACACCTCACGCAGAAATTCTTCAGATTGCAAAGGATATCCTTGCCGCAAAGGGTGTAGCTCTCAAGGTTATCGAATTTACGGATTATGTAATGCCTAACAACGTTGTAGACAGCGGCGAGGTGGATGCAAACTACTTCCAGCACCTTCCTTACCTTGATGACTTCAACGCACAGAACGGTACTCACGTTGTTTCGGTTTCTACCGTGCACGTTGAGCCTCTCGGCTTGTACGGCGGCAAGCAAAGCACACTTGATGCATTAAAATAGCTTCTTTCAGAAAAAGATAGACGAATTGCCCAAAATATACTATAATGAATATGTGTCGGTACTGCCGACTAAAGCTTAAGACGATGACCGGTTGTATACAATCGGTCATTTGTCCCGATTTGGAGAATAAACATATGATAGAAATTAAAAATTTATCCAAGACCTTCCTCAGCGGCGACGGAACGGTAGAGGCATTGAAGAACGTTTCTATGACGATTGAGGACGGTGACATCTACGGAATTATCGGCATGAGCGGTGCCGGCAAAAGCACGCTCGTGCGCTGCATCAATATGCTCGAAAGACCTACCGAGGGGCAGGTGCTGATAGACGGCTGCGACCTTGCACAGCTTGCCGACAAGCAGCTCAGAGAGGTTCGCAGGAGCGTTTCGATGATTTTTCAGAGCTTCAATCTGCTTGCACAGCGTAGCTGTCTCAAAAATATCTGTTTTCCGCTTGAGCTTTCCGGAATGTCAAGAGAAGCCGCAAGGGCTCGTGCAATCGAGCTTCTTGAGCTTGTAGGACTTCCTGACAAGGCGGAGGCATATCCGTCCCAGCTTTCGGGCGGTCAGCAGCAGAGAATCGCCATAGCAAGAGCCCTGGCGACCAACCCCAAGATACTTCTCTGCGATGAGGCAACCAGTGCGCTTGACCCCAAGACGACACGCTCCGTGCTTTCGCTTATCAAGGATATCAATCGCAAAATGGGTATTACCGTTATCGTTATCACTCACCAGATGAGCGTAGTAGAGGAAATTTGCAACAAGGTTTCCATCCTGGATCACGGCAGCGTTGTTGAGGACGGAGCAGTTTCAATGGTTTTCTCAAGGCCTAAATCTGAGGCTGCAAGGCGTTTGGTGTTCCCGGACGGCATAACGGAAACACTGCCTATGAAGCCGGGCGAGCATCAGATAAGAATAGTATTTAACGGTGCTGATGCGACAAACACGCCGCTTATTGCTCAGCTCGCCATGGAAAAGCAGATTGCAGCCAATATCCTGGCCGCAAACACAAAAACTGTGGAAGAAAAAACCTACGGGAATATGCTGCTTGGTATTCCCGGGGACGAAAATACGGTACATACGGCTATCTCCTATCTTCAAGAGGTTGGAGACGTCGTCGTAGAGGAGGTGGAAGGCAATGTTCGCTGATTTCTTCACTTCTGAGGAATTTGCAGAAGCTATGATAATTTTACAAAACGAGTTTCCTCTTGCAATCTGGGAAACCTTCTATGTGACACTTGTTTCCACGGGAATCGCCATTCTTATCGGACTTCCTCTCGGAGTTTTGATGGCTGTCGGTTCATCCGACGGCATTTTGCCGCTTCCCAAGTGGCTGCTGACGGTGCTTGATCTTTTTATAAATCTGCTGCGCTCGATTCCGTTTCTGATTCTGATGATTATGGTAATACCGCTCACCAGACTGATAGTCGGAACGCCTGTCGGCACGGTTGCCTCGATAGTGCCGCTTGTCATCGCCTCATTTCCGTTTATCGCCAGACTTGCAGAAAACTGTATCCGCGAGGTTGATTCCGGGGTTATAGAGGCGGCTCAGAGCATGGGAGCCTCACCGCTTCAAATTATCCTCAAGGTTTTGATTCCGGAAAGTGTGCCGTCGCTTATATCCAATGCGACAGTCGCAATAACCACGATTCTCGGATATTCTGCCATGAGCGGTATTATCGGCGGCGGCGGCCTCGGCAAAATCGCCATCAACTACGGCTACTACCGCTACAAAACACTTGTTATGATACTCGCGGTAATTCTTTTAATCGTTCTGGTACAGCTTTTCCAAAGCTTTGGTACCTACCTCTCAAAAAAATCAGACAAAAGGCTTCTCTAGTGTGCCTATGTCGGTCGCAGTCCTATCTCAACAGGCTGCGACCTTTTCGGATAAGGAGAAAATCTTATGAGCTTATTAAACGTAGAAAACGTAACACACGGCTTTGGGGCACGCCAAATACTCGAGGATGCTTCGTTTCGTCTGCTCAAGGGCGAGCATATCGGTCTGATCGGCGCAAACGGCGAAGGTAAGTCCACATTTTTGAATATCATAACCGGCAAAATCCTGCCCGATGCAGGCAAAATCACTTGGTCACGCCATGTTACGGTCGGCTATCTCGACCAGCATTCGGTACTGAAAAAGGGCATGACGATACGCGAGGCTCTGCACACCGCCTTCAATCATATGCACGAGCTTGAGGCAGAGATGCTGAAGCTTTATGAGGATATGGCTCTCGAAGAAAATGCAGACAAAATGGACGAGATGATGGAGGATGCAGGAGAGATTCAGCAAATCCTCGAATACAGCGGCTTTTATCAGCTCGATGCAAGGATTGAGGAGGTGGCCGGCGGTCTGGGGCTGCGTGATATCGGGCTCGACAGGGATGTTTCTGATTTATCGGGCGGGCAGCGTACCAAGGTTCTGCTTGTAAAGCTTTTGCTCGAAAATCCGTCGATTCTGATTTTGGACGAGCCCACCAACTATCTCGATCACGAGCACATAGTTTGGCTTACCAGATATTTGCAGAATTATGAGAATGCTTTCATTCTAGTATCGCACGATATGGAGTTTCTGAACTCTGTAGTCAATGTAATATATAATCTTGACGGAGGCAATCTCACCAGATATACCGGCGATTACGAAAATTTCCGCC
>CAZQSP010000070.1:0-5410 GCA_964596085.1 uncultured Oscillospiraceae bacterium | reverse complement strand
GTAGGCGGAGTTGCGGTTATCGTAGAGGCTTTGACGGATAACTCAAACAGAACGACTTCTTCTGTAAGATCCACCTTCGACAAATACGGCGGTAATCTGGGAACACCGGGCTGCGTATCATATATGTTCTCCAGAAAGGGCATCATTCTCATCGAAAAAACGGACGATATAGATGAAGATTCCTTGATGGAAACAGCACTCGAGGCAGGTGCGGATGATATGCTTGTAAATGAGGACAGCTTTGAGATCGTTACTGAGCCGTCGGCATATACCGACGTACATCAGGCGATTGCCGATGCGGGCTACGAAATCGTCGAATCCGACGTTGAGTATGTTCCGTCGATGGAGGCTGCTCCAAAGGAAGAACACGACATCAAAAAGCTTGCAAAGATGATTGAGCTGCTTGAGGAAAACGACGATGTTCAGAAGGTTTATACAAATTGTTCCATTGACCTTGAGCTTGAATAATGGAATAATTCCGTACATATAACAGAATAATAGAGTATATGAATCAAATCCTGGGTTATGCGTTGAGGGCTCATAATTGAACCTACACTTTTTGCACGGGAATCCGGCGTTTCTTATGCATTATGTCAGGCCTCCTCAGAGTGGAAGACAGAAGCAGAGAACAGGGCACCCACCTATCGAGAGATAGGGCGTCAATTATGTTCTCGACGGTAATTTGGGATTTTGTTTTTTTAGGAAGGGCAGCAGAATGGATAACAGAATTGTAATCATAGACGGTAACAGTCTCGTAAACAGAGCGTTTTATGCGATGCAGAGACCTATGATAACCAAGGACGGCGTATATACGCAGGGCATATACGGCTTTGTAAATATGCTGCACAAGATAGAGAATGATTATGAGCCGGCTTATATCACGGTCGCCTTTGACCTAAAGGCGCCGACCTTTAGGCACCTGGAATACGATCAATACAAGGCAGGCAGAAAGCCGATGCCGCCGGAGCTTGTGATGCAGATACCGCTGCTCAAGGAGCTGCTGCGTGCAATGAATATAAGCACGCTTGAGCTTGAGGGCTTTGAGGCGGATGACATTATCGGTACGGTTTCTCGCGTTGCCGAGGAAGCGGGGCTTGAGCCGCTCATCATCACAGGTGACAGGGATGCCCTGCAGCTTGCCACCGAAAAAACACAGATACTGATAACAAAAAAAGGAATCAGCGAGCTTGAGCTGTATGATTATGACAAGATGCTGGAGGTATACGGCATTACTCCCACTCAGTTCATAGATTTGAAGGGCTTGATGGGAGATTCCTCGGACAATATACCGGGTATACCGGGAGTCGGCGAAAAGACCGGCCTGGCACTTCTTGCTCAGTTCGCCTCGATAGAAAATATGCTGGCGCATACGGACGAGATAAGCAAGCCGGGGCTCAGAAAAAAGGTCGAGGACAATGTGCAGCTTGCTCTTATGAGCAAGAGACTTGCAACGATTAACAGGGCTGTTCCGATTGAAATTGACTTTGATACGATGCGCTTTACCGAGCCGAATTACGAGGAGCTTTCGGAGATGTACACAAGGCTTGAGTTCAAGAGCTTCCTGAAACGGCTCAAGACTGCGCCTGCGGAGCGTAAGACGGCAGAGCTGCCTGAGCTGCGCAGAATCATAATTGACTCTGACGAGAAGCTCAAATTGACAGAGGCTCTAAAGGGCAAGGAGGTATATATCAAGCTTTTCGGCGATGGCAGCCACATCACAAGGCCTGAAATAACGGGCATCTTTCTGATGCGCGAGGGTGAGGGATATTATATTGACTGCACAAGGCTGAGTGCGGCTGTGGTGGCAGACAAGCTGAACACCTTGTCGCTGAAGCCGGTCGGACACGATTTGAAGAACGAGCTGTATTCGCTGATGTTTTACGGCTTTGCTGACTTTGAGACCGCTTTTGATACGGCAATAGCTGAGTATGTCCTGGATTCCTCCAAAAACAACTATGAGCTTAGCAGCATCGTCGCTGAAAGATTGGATATGCAGCTTCCGGATTTCGGAAGCCTTGTCGGAGATCAGGCGCAGCAGTTGGATTTGTTCGGAGATAACAGCAGCGCTTACTTTGACTATGCCGCCGTATGCGGAGCCGCAGTTTTTCAAATTGCTGTTCAGCAGAGGAAGGAAATACAGAAAAGTGAATCGGAGAGTGTGCTGTACGGAATCGAGCTGCCGTTAATAGAGGTAATGGCTGCGATGGAGCTGACCGGCATACGTACCGAACGAAGCTTTTTGGACGAGCTGGGAAACGAGCTGAGACAAAGAATCGCAAAGCTTGAGGAGTCGATATACGAATATGCCGGGGAATGCTTCAATATCAACTCGCCTTTCAAGCTGGGAGATATTTTGTTCGACAAGCTGGGACTGCCGGCAGGAAAAAAGACAAAGAGGGGCTACAGCACGAGTGCAGACATTCTTGAAAAAATCAAGGACAAGCATCCTATAGTTCCGGCTGTACTTGAGTACAGAAATCTTACAAAGCTCAATTCTACCTATGTGGAGGGAATGAAGCCGCTTATCGGCTTTGACGGAAGGATACGTGCGCATTTTCAGCAGACGGTTACCGCCACGGGCAGAATAAGCTGCACCGAGCCGAATCTACAGAACATTCCTGTAAGGCAGGAGCTCGGACGTACTCTCAGAAAGGCATTTTCTGCCTCAGATTCAGAGCATATGCTGGTGGGTGCGGATTATTCGCAGATAGAGCTTCGTATTCTGGCGCATATGTCGCAGGATGAGGGACTCAAGGAAGCATTCAATGCAGGTGAGGACATACACAGAACCACGGCGGCAAGAGTTTTGGGAGTTCCTAAGGAGGAAATAACTCCTGCGGACAGGAGCCGTGCAAAGGCGGTCAATTTCGGAGTCATATACGGAATGAGCAGCTTTGGACTGAGTGAGGAGCTGAATATAAGCAGAAAGGATGCGGAAAGCTATATCGCAACATATTTTTCCAAGCATAAGCGTGTCAAGGAATATATGGATGCACAGATAGAAGGCTGCAGGCAAAGCGGATATACGCAGACGATGACGGGAAGGCGCAGAGAAATCCGCGAGATAAATGCATCTTCATTTATGCTCAGGCAGTTGGGTGAAAGACTTGCGATGAACAGTCCGATACAGGGCAGTGCGGCAGATGTTATCAAGCTTGCAATGATAAGCGTGTATAAGGAGCTGAAGGAAAAGCATCCTGATTCAAGGCTTGTACTGCAGGTGCATGATGAGCTGATAATAGATGCGGCAAGCTATGAGCTGGAGGAAATCAAGGAGCTGCTCGTAAGCTGTATGGAAAATGCTGCTGAGCTGTCGGTAAAGCTTGTTGCGGACCTGAACACAGGAAAAACATGGTATGATTTGAAATGATGAGAATAATTGGACTTACGGGTGGAATCGGAAGCGGAAAATCAACCGTATCCGAATATCTGAAAAGGAAGGGCTGCGTGATAGTCGATGCGGATGAGCTTTCAAGAAAAATGACGGAGAAGGGCAGTCCTGCGCTCGATAAGCTCCGCAAAGGCTTCGGTGACGAATTTTTCCTTGAGGACGGAGCACTTGACAGAAGGAGGATGGCGGCACTTGTTTTTTCGGATACGCAGAAAAAGCAGCTCTTGGAGAGTATAATTACCAAGGCGGTCGTAGATGAAAGCGTGGAACGGCTCAATGCCTTGCGCAGCAGCAGGGAGAAGGGCATTGCTGTTTTGGATGCGCCGCTTCTGTTTGAGTTTAATATGCAGGCTTATACAGATGAGGTTTGGGTGGTAAGAGCCGATGAGGAGACTGTGACGGCGAGAGTCAAAGCCAGAGACGGAATGAGCCGAGAGGAGCTGCTTCGCAGAATTTCCAATCAGCTTCCTTCAGCCGAAAGAGAGAGGCTTGCGGACAAAATAATAGATAATTCGAGTGACCTGGAGCATTTGTATGCTCAGCTCGACAGACTCCTTTCGGAGCAGTACGAGCAGTTATAACGACAAGTTAAAAATGTTTTGTTGGTTACGGGCTATGAGCCACGGAGATGATAAGATGTCGAAGATCAAGTTTTTTTTCAAAAAAAGATGGATATGGCTGTTAGCAATCATACTGATAATTGCTGTGATACTTTCCACCGTTGAAATATACAAGGAGGAGGTCCTGAATATAGACCCGGATGTCAGCTATACGGAGAAAAAGACACTCTATTTTGCTGCTGAGAGACCGGATACTTTGAACCCATTGGTTTCAAAGAGCGAAGATGTGTATTATATATCCAAGCTTATATATGACAGCCTTTTTGAGTTTGATGAATATTTGAATGTTGTACCGTGCCTGGTGGATTCTTATTCGGTGGATACGGAAAAGGCATTTGTCAAAATCACTCTGCGAGATGATGTGAAGTGGCATAACGGAAAGAAGCTCAAGGCGGCTGACGTAAAATTTACCGTGGATGCGATAAAGCAGGCAGGAGCATCCTCTCCTTATTATGACAAGTGCTCCAGAATTATGCTTGTAAATGTCAAGAACAGCAGGGAGCTTACGATATATTTCAACAACAACTACAGGTGCTCCTTGGATGTGCTCACTTTTCCTATAGTGCCTTCAAGCGGGTACAGCTCGCCGTATCAATTTATTTCCGAGACGGATCGCTTCAAGCCGGTCGGGACGGGAAGGTACTGCTATGCTTCCTATGATTATCTCAAGAAGCTCAAGCTTAAACCGAATACAGAGTATTTTAACGCTTCGGTCAGCAACAGGATACAGGTAAATATTTTGCCCGATGCGGCTCTGAGTACCTCGTTGACCGAGATTAACGACATAAGCTGCTACATTGACCGATCCACGGACAGAAGGACTGTCGCAAAGGACAAAAAGCTTGTTTTATATGATATTATTTCCAATCAGCTCGAGCTTGTTATTTTTAACACAAAGCGCGCATATCTGTCTCAAAGCGAGGTCAGACAGGCGATAGCCTACGGGATTGACACGCCTAAAATATTGGAAAACTCATACGGCAGCGACGCGGTATATACCGATACTGTTTATTATCCGAATTTTTTGGGTGTTGCGGATAAGGGTGAATGGCGAGAATACAATTATGAAAAAGCCGTCAAGCTGATGAAAAAGGCAGGTCTTTCGGACAAAAATGAGGACGGTATGCTGGAGGATGCAAACGACAGGACAATTACGCTCAACATTCTTGTAAAAAAAAGCAACACTCAGCGTATGTCTGCGGCAAAGGTAATAGCAAAAAATCTGGAGACCCTGGGCTTTGATACAAAAATCACCGCGCTTTCTTCAAAGAAGTATGAGCAGGCAATCAGAAGCAGGGATTTTGATTTGCTCATTGCCGGCTATGAGATGGAGGAGCGTTACGAATTGAGAGAGCTCTTTAACAACAGGAACGCATGGGGCTATTACAATGCAGAGCTG
>CAZQSP010000069.1:0-5433 GCA_964596085.1 uncultured Oscillospiraceae bacterium | reverse complement strand
AAATGATAAACGAGTTCTGCGGCAGAAGCCGCAGATTCGGCGGCAGATAGATAAAGGAAGGGAGAGTATTTCGGATATGAAAACCAGGATTATATCGGGATTTGTGATGGCACCCTTGCTGGTGTTGGTTTATCTGGGAGGATACTGGCTTATGGCAGCCGCATTTGCGGTCGGTGTGATAGGCTTGCATGAGTTTTACAAGGGCTTTGAGGCAGCGGGAGCAAAACCATGCAGACCGCTCGGATACGCAGCGGCAATCGCATTGTACGGACTGCATTTGGCAGCACCCGGCGCAGATCGCTTCGTAGTGATGTGGATGGCAGCCGTTGTAATTGCCTCCATGATTTACGGCTTCGATGTGGAAAAGAGAAGGCTCGAGGATATGACTTCAACGCTCATGGGAATTATGTATACGGTTCTGCTCTCGTTCCACATAGTGCTGATTGATGAGACAGCTCCGCAGATGATATGGCTTGTATTTCTTGCAGCCTTTGGTACGGACATCATGGCGTATTTTACAGGTATGGCATTCGGCAAGCATAAGCTTTGTCCGCGACTCAGCCCGAAAAAGAGCGTGGAGGGTGCAATCGGCGGTGTTATCGGAAGTATGGTGCTCTGTGCGATTTACGGACATTTCTTTATGCCGGATTCAGCTTGGGTATCGCTTGCCATAGGATTTTTCGGCAGCATTATCGCACAGCTCGGAGATCTTTCCGCATCGGCATTCAAGCGTCAGATGGGAATTAAGGATTATGGCAATTTGATTCCGGGACACGGCGGAATTTTAGACCGTTTTGACAGCGTAATGTTCACAGGACCGGCAGTTTATTACTGTCCGATGATTTTCGCAGGCTTGGCATTGATATAAGCTCATATAGCATGAGGTAAGCTGACGTGATTGACAGACCCGGGCCAAGAGCTTGAAAAAAATATTAACTGACTTTAAGGAAAAGCAGGATGAAAAAAATAACGATTTTGGGCAGCACGGGTTCGATAGGAACTCAGAGCCTTCAGGTCATAGAGCAGCACCCCGACCGCTTTTGCGTGGAGGGCTTGACCTGCGGCAAAAATACGGAGCTGCTCGCCGAACAGATAAAAAGCTTCAAACCGAAATTTGCCGTTACGGAAAGTGCAGAGGCAGCCGCCCGGCTTGCCAAGCGTTTCCCGGAAACGGAGTTTTCCTATGGAAGGAAAGGCTTGAAGGAGGCTGCGACGGGAGACTGCGACATGGTTCTGAATGCTCTGATGGGAATGAGAGGACTTGAGCCTACATATGCTGCGATTTTGGCAGGAAAGGACATTGCACTGGCTAACAAGGAAACGCTGGTTGCGGGAGGAAGCCTTGTGATGGACGCCGTAAAAAAAGCGGGGGTCAAGCTTTTGCCTGTGGACAGCGAGCACAGTGCCATCTTTCAGTGCCTGGAGGGCAATGCGGAGCGACCGGTCAAAAAAATTCTTCTGACGGCAAGCGGAGGCCCGTTCCGAGGCTTCACTGCGGCACAGCTTGAGCAGGTGACACTCGCACAGGCATTAAGGCACCCTAAATGGAGCATGGGTGCTAAAATAACGATAGATTCGGCAACGATGATGAACAAGGGACTTGAGGTCATTGAGGCAAGATGGCTTTTTGATATAGCGGCGGAAAAAATACAGATACTCGTACACCCTCAGAGCATAGTACATTCTGCGGTTGAGTTCGAGGACAATTCCGTAATCGCACAGCTCGGCGTGCCGGATATGAAAATCCCTATAAGCCTGGCACTCGGCTATCCGGATAGACTGAAAAACAACGAGCGTGAGCTGGATTTTTTCACAGAAGGCGCAAGTCTGAGCTTCGAGCGACCGGAGCCTGAGGTATTCCGCTGCATTTCACTTGCATATGAGGCAATAGAGCGAGGCGGCAGCTATCCGGTGGTTTTGAATGCAGCAAACGAGGTGCTTGTGGATGCCTTCCTCAAGGAGAAAATTCGCTTTATTGATATTCAAAATACACTTATGCGCATTCTGAATGAGCATAAGCCTGCATATGATTTGGATTTAGAGGGTATTTTAGAAACAGACAGGAAAACGAGATTATACACGGAGGGAATTTTATGAAAACAGTCCTATTAGCTATTTTACTCTTTTGCATAATGATTTTTCCGCACGAGCTGGGGCATTTTATTACAGCAAAAAAATGCGGAGTCAAAGTAAATGAATTTGCATTCGGTATGGGGCCGGTAATATGGAAGAAGCAAAAAGGGGAAACGCTTTATTCGATACGGCTCTTTCCTATCGGCGGGTTTTGTGCAATGGAGGGTGAGGACGGCGACTCTGGCGATGAGCGTTCATTTGAAAAAAAGAAGCCGTGGCAGAAGCTTCTTATTTTGGCGGCAGGCTCGCTTATGAATGTCATATGTGCGATATTGATAATGTGCTTGATAGTCGGCATCAGAGGCTTTACCACGACTACGTTGGGATCGGTGGAAGTCGGCAGCCCTGCGGAGCTTGCAGGGCTCATGCCAAGAGACAAAATCGTTTCGATGACGACGGGAGCGGGAAGGCAGCAGATAGATAACTGGACACAGGTTTCGGAGACGATCAATGGGATAGAGGCTGGCGAAGGTATTGAAATAGAGTACAAGAGAGGCTCAGAGCTGCATTTGACCACGATTGTACCGGTACTGACGGAGAGTGTGGATTCCGAGGGAAATCAGACTTCTCGATATCTCGTGGGCATAAGCTGCAAAATAAGTCACAATCCTGCAAAGGCTGTGCTTTATGGAGCGCAATCGACTTGGGAGATGACAAAGCTTATGTTCTCGTCTATAGCACAGCTCATAAACGGTCAGGCGAGTGCGGATGATTTGACAGGTCCTGTCGGGATGGTGCAGATGGTAAGTCAAACGGCACAGTACGGATACTGGTATTACGGATTTTTGACGGCTCTGATATGTATAAATCTGGCAGTGGTAAATATGCTGCCGTTTCCTGCACTGGACGGAGGAAGAATTATTTTCGTGCTGTACAGCGCAGTCACGGGAAGAAGGGTAAGCGAGAAGCTCGAGGGTAGTATTCATTTTGCAGGTTTGGCACTGCTGATGCTGCTGATGCTGTACGTGACGTTAAACGATGTAGGCAGGATATTCGGATAGCGGACGGGAATGCAGCATAAAAGCGATGGCTCCTCGATGATATGGAATGTAAACACAGGCAAAACAGATAATGAATATGAAGCAGACAGAACAAAGAGAAAACAGGAAAATGACCAAGCAAGTAAGCTGCGGAGATGTCCTCATAGGCGGAGCTGCTCCCATCAGCATACAGTCAATGACAAACGTGGATTCACGAGATGAACGGGGGCTTCTCAGACAGATTGACAGGCTGGCGGATGCAGGCTGTGAAATCGTAAGAATAGCGGTGCCGGATACGGAGTCCGCAGAGGTTTTTGCGCGCGTAAGGGCAAAAACGGGGCACAAGCTCCCACTGGTAGCAGATATACATTTTGACTATAGATTGGCAGTGGCGGCTATCAAGGCGGGAGCCGACAAGGTTCGTATCAATCCGGGCAACATCGGAGATACAGAAAGGCTCAAGGCGGTAGTGGATGCCGCAAAGGAGCGTGAAATCCCAATCAGAGTAGGAGTAAATTCCGGCTCACTCGAAAAGCATATACTCGAAAAATACGGCTGTGTGACTGCTGAGGGACTTGCCGAAAGTGCAGTCTGCAATCTCAGCCTCATAGAAGCACTCGGATATGACAAGCTTGTGGTGTCTATCAAAGCCTCAGATGTAAGGATGAATTACGAGGCGCACAAAATTTTGACCGAGCGCACGGATTACCCGGTGCACGTAGGAATAACCGAGGCAGGAACGCTCACACGCGGCAAGGTAAAGTCAGCAATAGGAATCGGTGCGCTGCTGCTTGAGGGTATAGGTGATACCATGCGCGTATCGCTCACTGCAGACCCTGTCGAGGAGGTTATTTTTGCGAAGGAAATTCTCAGAGATATAGGAATACGCAAGGCAGGAGTAGATTTGGTTTCCTGCCCTACCTGCGGCAGAACAAGGCTTGATCTGCAAGGGCTTGCCTCGGAGGTTGAGCAAAGACTCAAGCCTATAGAGCAGAGACTTGAGGCTGAGGCAGGCGGAAGAAGTCTCAAAATTGCGGTTATGGGCTGTGCGGTAAACGGCCCCGGAGAAGCAGCGGAAGCTGATTTCGGCATCTGCGGCGGACACGGGCGCGGTCTGGTTTTTTCAAAGGGAAAAATCATCAAAAGCGTTCCCGAAAACGAACTCGTGGACGAATTATTCAAAATTATAGAGGCGAAGATATGAAAAAGCTGATCGAGGGGAGCATCGACTGGGAGACTCTGGGCGGAAGGAAAAATGAATACAGCTTTGAGCTTGGCAAGGCTGTGATACACAAGGAGACAGGGGTACTCGATATTCCTGTCCGTTTGAATTTTATTGTACCTTTTTTGGATTGCAGGAAAATAGAAGCGCTTATTGTAAACAAGCTCAGCTTTATACAGAGAGTAAATTTTATTTTTGATTATGACAGCCTGCTGCTTGACAAGGAGCAAGTAGCAAGGCTTTATTTACCTTATATGATATCCGAGGCAAGCGGTGCCCTTGCTTCAATTACGCAGATGATCGACGAAAAGACCGTTGATGTAGTCGGAAACAAGGTGATATATCACGCATTGGGTGAATTTGCGACCGAACAGCTCAATGCAAGGCTTGCACACAGCTTTGGGGAGCTGCTGAAGGAAAAATTTGATATTTCCGTGGAAATAAGCTTTGAAAATAATGCAGAGCGTTTTGAGAAAATGAACAAAAGCTTTCGCGAAAACGAAGCCAAGGAGCTGGAGGAAACGATAGAGGAGTACCGCAGAGAGGTAAAGTCAAAAGCCGCAGCCGGAGGCAAAAGCGGAGCAGGCAGCAAGCCGAAAAGCTCAGGAGCTGCTCCAAACAACGGAAAGGACGGATTCGGAGGAGCCTTTGACGGAAAGTCGAAGGGGGGCGCTTGGAAACGCAGAGAAAAGGAGCTGCCGGCATCGGAAGGCAGAATTATGGGGCGTGGCATAAACGGAAGCAAGAACGCAGAACTCCGAGAGCTTGAACCCAAGCTGGGAACGGTCATCGTTGAGGGGATTTTGTTCAAGCTGACGGAACGCCTTGTAAAAAACGGCAGCCATTTGGTTTCGCTGCTGATTACGGATAACAAAACAACGGTCTGTGCCAAGGCGTTTGTGACGGAAAGCAAGCTCCGAGATATAAACGAGCTACTCAAGCCCGGCGATGCACTCAAAATACAGGGTGATGTACAGTGGGATACCTTTGAGAATATGAATACCATCGTAGTCAGGGAGATTGAGAAGCAGGAAGGCGGCGGAATCGGCAGAGAGGATAAATGGGAAGGCGACAAGCGAGTTGAGCTGCACATACACT
>CAZQSP010000068.1:0-5513 GCA_964596085.1 uncultured Oscillospiraceae bacterium | reverse complement strand
CAATCACTCAGGAATACGAAAAGACTGAGATCCCTGCTTTTGGTGTCGGCGATACGGTAAGAGTCCACATCAAGATTAAAGAAGGTAACAGAGAGAGAATTCAGGTCTTTGAGGGCTTTGTTCTCAAGAGACAGAACGGCGGCATCAGCGAGACCTTCACGGTTAGAAAAATTTCTTCCGGAGTAGGCGTTGAAAAGACATTCCCACTTCATTCACCGAAGATCGAAAAGATCGAAGTGACCAGAAGAGGTGTTGTCAGAAGAGCTAAGCTCAACTATATGCGCGAAAGAACAGGTAAGGCTGCAAAAATTAAAACCAGAGACTAGTTTGCGTTGGGGAATCGTGTTGATTCCCCTTTTTTTAACTAAATCATTGAAAAATCTGCAAGCAATGACAGGACAGGAGGCGATAGGATGATAGAAAACATTAACTGGTACCCCGGGCATATGAAAAAAACTCGGGAGCTGATTGCGGAAAATCTGAAGGCAGTAGATCTTGCAATCGAGGTAATAGATGCCAGGATTCCGATTTCAAGCCGAAATCCGATCATTGATGAGCTGGTAAAAAACAAAAAAAGAATCATTATTCTTAACAAGAGCGATTTGTCGGATGCCGCAGCAAACAGTATATGGAGCGAGCATTTTCGCAAAAAGGGATATATTGTGCTTTCAATGAATTGTATGTCGGGCGAGGGCGTGTCTGCCTTGTACAAGACTCTGAACCGATTGCAGGAGGAAAAGAACGAGGACACAGTAAGAAAAAAGCCTCTGCGTATGATGATAGTCGGCGTGCCGAACGTGGGAAAATCCTCGCTTATTAACCGTATGACCGGCAAAAAAAGCACCAAAACCGGTGACAGACCCGGAGTGACGAAGGGCAAGCAGTGGCTAACACTGGAAAACGGTATGCAGCTTTTGGATACCCCCGGCATTCTTTGGCCAAAGTTTGAGGACCCAGAGGTGGGGCTGAATTTGGCATTTTGCGGTTCAATCAAGGACGAGATTTTGGATGTGTCAGCTCTGGCACTTGAGCTTATCAAGCTGCTTGCGCGCGACTATCCGGAGCTGCTGTCGGACAGATACAAGCTGGACGGAATCGACGAGGATGCACTCACAAATATGGAGAATATAGCGCAGAAAAGAGGCTTCATTCTTTCGGGAAAGCGTATCGACTACGAGAGATGCGGACGTACGGTGCTGGACGAATTCAGAGGCGGCAAAATCGGGAGAATTACACTTGAAATGCCGCAGCAGGCTTCCGAGAGCATGGATTGAGAATAGGAATACGAGATAAGGAAGATCAGGATGACAAAACAAGAACGTCAGGAGCTGCTGATGGAAAAGCTTCAGTCCATGCAGTTTTACGAAAGGCAGCTCAGAGCAAGCGGAATACAATATATTGCAGGTGTGGACGAGGTTGGCAGAGGCCCGCTTGCAGGTCCGGTCGTCTCCGCCTGTGTATTACTGCCGGAGAACTTTGATGTACTCGGCGTGGATGATTCAAAAAAGCTTTCTGAGAAAAAAAGAGAGGAGCTTTTTGATAAAATTTTATCAGAAGCACTTGCCTACGGAATCGGAATGTGCGATAATCAGGTGATTGATGAAATCAATATACTGGAAGCAACAAAAATGGCGATGACGGAAGCGGTCAAGCAGGCCGATGCTATGCTAAGGCAAAAATGCGCAGGTGCTGTGGAGCATCTGCTGATAGATGCCCTTACGCTTGACAAGCTGCAGCTTGCGCAAACCGGGCTGATAAAGGGAGATGCAAAGAGCCTTTCCATAGCGGCAGCATCTATAGTAGCCAAGGTGACCCGTGACCGAATGATGCGTGAATATGCAAAGGAGTATCCGTACTATGCATTCGAGAGCAACAAGGGCTACGGAACAAGGGCGCATTATCAGGGCATAGCCGAGCACGGAATCACGCCCATACATAGGCGCAGCTTTCTAAAAAACATTTTATAAACGGAAATTACGGGCGGTACGCGCTGCTCGTACAGCATAAAAAATGTAAAAAACGAGGAGGAGAAATATATGGAATTTAGGAGCGACATTCAAATCGCACAGGAATCAGAAATGATGAGTATCAGTCAGCTTGCCGCAAATATAGGCATTGACGAAGGGTACATCGAACAATACGGAAAGTATAAGGCAAAGATTGACTATAAGCTTTTGAAGGAGCTGTCAGATAAGCCAAACGGTAAGCTCGTTCTGGTGACGGCTATTTCTCCGACTCCGGCAGGTGAGGGCAAGACTACAACTACGGTCGGACTTGCGGATGCACTTCACCGACTCGGAAAAAATGTGTTTGCGGCACTCAGAGAGCCCTCGCTCGGTCCTGTTTTTGGCGTAAAGGGCGGCGCAGCGGGAGGCGGCTATGCGCAGGTCGTACCGATGGAGGACATCAATCTTCATTTTACGGGCGATATGCACGCGATAGGAATTGCAAACAACCTTATCGCAGCTTGTCTGGACAATCATATACAGCAGGGAAACGCACTCGGAATTGATGTCAAGAAGATAACATGGAAGCGCGTGGTTGATATGAACGACAGACAGCTTCGCAGCATAGTTGACGGTCTGGGTGGCAGGATGCAGGGCGTTCCGCGTGAGGACGGCTTTGAAATAACCGTTGCGAGCGAGATAATGGCTATACTCTGCCTCTCCGACGACATAGTGGATTTGAAGGAAAAGGCAGCAAGAATAATCGTCGGCTATACCTATGATGACAAGCCGGTGACGGTAGCGGATCTCAAAATACAGGGTGCAGTCGCAGCGGTTCTCAAGGATGCGCTCAAGCCGAATCTTGTACAGACACTTGAACACACACCTGCATTTATACACGGCGGACCGTTCGCAAATATTGCACACGGCTGCAACTCGATAATGGCAACAAAGATGGCATTGAAGCTCGCAGACATCGTTATCACCGAGGCAGGCTTTGCCGCTGACCTCGGCGCAGAAAAATTTGTGGATATCAAGTGCAGAAAAGCAGGTCTCAGACCTGATGCGGCAGTGGTTGTTGCTACCGTCAGAGCACTCAAGTATCACGGCGGAGTGGCAAAGGCAGAGCTGAACAACGAGAACCTTGAGGCACTCGCAAACGGGCTTCCAAACCTCCTGCAGCATGTAGAAAACGTAAGAAATAATTATGGCTTGCCGTGCGTTGTTGCAATCAACCGCTTCCCTACGGATACGGAGGCTGAGCTTGAGCTTGTACGTGAAAAATGCAAGGAGCTCGGTGTCAACGTAGCACTTTCAGAGGTGTGGGGCAAAGGCGGCGAAGGTGGAATTGAGCTTGCAAATGAGGTTCTCAGACTTGTAGACGGTGAGAACAATTTCAGCTTTGTTTACGAGGATGAAATGAGCATAAAGGAAAAGGTGGAGACGATTGCAAGCAAGATTTACCGTGCTGACGGCGTTGTATTTACCCCTGCGGCAAAAAAGCAGCTTGCCACAATAGAAGGACTGGGCTTCGGCAGCCTGCCGGTATGTATGGCAAAGACACAGTTCAGCTTCTCGGACGATGCGACTCTGCTCGGTGCACCTCGAGGCTTCCACATAACAATCAAGGATGTCAAGGTGTGCGCAGGTGCAGGCTTTGTGGTGGTTAAGACGGGCGACATAATGACACTTCCGGGCTTGCCGAAGATTCCGGCTGCGGAAAAAATAGATATCGACGAGAACGGTGTAATTACCGGTCTGTTCTGATAAAGAACGGAAATACCAAGCTTACAAGCGTTAAAAGCAACGGCGAAAAATAAAAAAAAACGGCTATTCGTCAGAAGCCGTCACATATCGACAAACTCTCCTAAAGACAAGCCGTACTCACAGAGGTATAATATGTATATAATACAAATATATCAAAATGGGAGGCAGAAAAAGTGGAAGTGATTTTTAATGTTTCCGGTAATGTACTGGTAGCAGAGCTGCTTGGAGAGCTTGACCATCATGCGGCTGCGCAGGTCAGAGAGGATATCGACAGGGCGATGGATAATTTCTCAATAAAGTATCTGGTGTTTGACTTCGGCAAGGTGAGGTATATGGACAGCTCGGGCATCGGGATGGTGCTTGGGCGGTACAGAAGGATGAACGAGAAGGAGGGAAGGATAGCGATAGTGTCCTGTTCCTCAGTCATTAGAAATATACTGAATATGGCAGGTATATTTTCGCTCATCGACTATATGGACACAAAGCAGGAAGCGATAACGTATTTTGGCAGAAAGGATGCATCGTAATGAAAAATATTTTTAAGGCGCAAATCGAGGCAGACCTGAGGAATCAGGCATTGGCACGTTCTATTGCGGCAGCATATGCCTCGGAATTTGACCCCACGGTCGAGGAGCTTACAGAGATAAAGACGGCGGTTTCGGAAGCGTTCAGCAATGCGGTGCTTCACGCTTATCCGCAGGAGGAGGGCCACAGCGGAAGCGTGGAGCTGGAGCTGGCTGCGGCGCCGAATGCTACACTGATAATAAAGGTGAGGGACAGCGGAATCGGCATTGAGGACATTGCACAGGCTATGGAGCCGCTGTTTACCACAGATACCGGAGACGAACGCTCGGGCATGGGCTTTACCGTTATGGAAAGCTTTATGGACAAGATAATGGTGGATTCCAAGCCCGGCAAGGGAACTACGGTAACTATGGTGAAGAAGCTGGATACATATTATGAAATTTGATATGGAAAAGCTTGCCGAGCTGCACGGAGGTCTGGTCAAGTCTGTAGCTGTCAGGCTCTCATATACCTACGGCGAGGATATCGAGGATTTGATCCAGATAGGCTATATCGGATTGATAAAGGCGGCTGAGCGCTTTGACGAGAGCAGAGGTCTGGCATTTTCAACCTATGCCGTTCCTATGATTACGGGAGAAATTCGCTCACAGCTTCGGGACCAGGGTGCGATAAAGGTAAGTCGCAGTCTGAAGTCGGATGCGTTTGCGGTCAGAAGGGCAGAGACGGAGCTTACGGCAGCCTCGGGCAGATCGCCGAGGATAAGCGAGCTTGCGTCGGCGACCGGGCTTTCTGTCGAGCGTGTGAGAGAGGCACTTACGGCGGCGGATGCGATGAGGAATTTTGAGGAATACGAGAAGGTGAAGCTTTGGACGGACAACGAGAGTGCCGCCATATCGCATATCGACCTTGCCATAGGGCTTGAGTCGCTTTCTCCGAGACAGAGGCAGGTAATCACGCTGCGCTATTTCAAGGATATGACACAGCAGCAGGTAGCCGGACTTTTGGGTATATCGCAGGTGCAGGTTTGCCGCATCGAAAAAAGCACACTCAAGGAGCTGAAAAAGTCCTTGGCATAGAAAAAAACGGTAAAAAAGTCGAGACAGAAATGCAAAAATCGACTTTTTTTACTTTTATTTACACCATTTAGCAAAGTTTCGATAAAAAAACAAGATTTACTTGATAAAAAGCAAAATATAACTTGCAAGATTGCGTAAAAAGTGCTTTAATAATATTGTATGTTGTTATGTCTTTAACACGGGCTAACAAGTCAAAAAC
>CAZQSP010000067.1:0-5532 GCA_964596085.1 uncultured Oscillospiraceae bacterium | reverse complement strand
GCCAGTACCGATGTAAGTGTAGGATAATATATAACGGTTAAAAACCAACCTACGACATAACCGTACTTGGAGCCTACAGTAGCCTCCGCATAGTCAACGATACCGTTGACCTTTTCGTATTTTGTTGCCATAATAGCAAATGCGGATATGCAGCAAAGCATGATGGCGCCGCCGATCAGCCAAGCCCAAATACCCATTACCATATTTCCTTCTGTTTTCTGAAGGATAGTTTGTGCTTTGAAGAATACACCTGAACCTACGACTATTCCGACAACCATGCAGATAGCCGTCAGCAGACCGTATCTTTTCTGAAGACCGTTTTCCATTTTATTTCTCCTTACATTTTAGTATCTGAATTTGTTGTGTAAAACTCATACAAATTTCGCTCGCCATCCTTGAAAATTTATTAAAAAACACAAAATTTTGAGCAAAATTTAATGCCTAATAACATTTACAAAAATAGCATAGAGTAATTTTACCATATTAAAATGCAAAACTCAAGTTCTTTATAAAAAAAGTGCTAAATATTATTTTTTTCCTAAGGCAAGCAAAATTTATATCTTTCTTTTGAAAATAGCTGCGGTATGTGATATACTAAGCTTGGATTTGACTTTAATTTCAGGCAAACACAGGAGGGTATGGAAAATGAGATATCGCAAAATTCTTTCTTTGGGGTTGGCACTTATCTTGGCAGCAGCAACGGTGCCTATGGAGACATTTGCGGAAAGTCGAGAGCTTGACCTTAGGTTTCCGTCGCAGGACGAAATTGTCCGGTATGCACAGGCGCACCCGACAGGCGATACGTATTTTGACATTGAGGGGAATATGTTAAAGAACTACAGTATCGGCTATGCGGAAAAGCCGAACACGAGCAAGCCGTATCGGGCAGGAGAGCTTGCACTCGACGAGCAGGTTGCTGCACTTAACACGATAAGACTTATACGATATATCGCAGGGCTTTCGGACAGTGTATATATGTTCGATCCTTATGTGAACAGGGCTCAGGCGGCAGCACTCGTGAACTACGTAAACGGCAAGGCATCGCACGAACCGTCGATTCCGGCAGGTATAAGTCAGGAAACTGCTACACTCGCTCTTTTGGGAGCCTCAAATTCAAATATAGACAGGACATCATGGGAAAACAACAGCCTAAAATCCTCCATTTTGTATGCGTGGATGTACGACAGCGACGCAGCTAATATTAAAACCCTGGGACACCGCAGATGGATACTGAATCCATCCCTGGTTATGACGGGCTTCGGCTCGGTGACAGGCTCGAAGGGAACAGTTAACACGATGTATATTCGCAACGAAGGCAAGGTGCTTGGAAATGTTTGCGGAATCTGTTGGCCGGCAGGCAATACACCGACATCCTTCTTCGATAAGGATTCGGCATGGAGCATATCCCTCGGTGAAAAGCTGGATGTGCGCAATGTAGTTGTCTCGCTGGTGAGAATCAGAGATTACAAAATATGGACCTTCAGCTCGGCTTCGGCCGACGGCAGCTTCTATGTAGATAACCAAAATTACGGACAGGAGGGCTGCATTATTTTCAAGCCTAAGGGTTTAGGTGATATTAAGGATGGGGATAGATTCCTGGTATATATTCTGTGCAATGATAAGAGCATCAGCTATGATGTCAACTTCTTTGATTTGGAGCATTACTATTCGCCGGATGCGAGTACGATCACGAGCTTGACGATCAATCCGGTAGACAAGCCTGCCATCGAATGGAAGGAGGTAAAAGCTGCGGATTCATACGATCTATACAGAAAAGCGGAGGGCGGAAGCTGGAAGCTCCTGGCGGACGACTTGGATGAGGCATATTTTGATGATGCCTCGGCAGCGGCAGGCGTAAGGTACAGTTACAGAGTTGTCGCAAAAAGGGTCGTTGGCGGCACAACATACGAAAGTGCTCCGTCCAAATCAAAAAGTGTGACGATGAAGCTAGGAAAGACCTCGATTCAGTCACTGAAATCAACAGCTAAGGGCAAGAATACCCTAAGGTGGAAGGCCGTCAGCAAGGCAAGTGGATATAAGCTGTACAGGCGTATAAGCGGCACATCGAGCTGGAAGCTCATAAAGACAACAAAAAACCTGTCTTATACCGATTCAAAGGCAGCAAGCGGCACCAAATACGAGTACAGAGTCAGAGCATACAGAAGCTGCTACAGGAACACGGTAAACGGCAGCTACTCCGCAAAGAAAAGCGTAAGGACAAAATGAATATCGGAGCATTTGAAGTGATAAACAAAAGCTATTGTAGGAAATATAAAGAAGGCACTACCAAAAGCAAAGGTTGAAGTCGGTTCGGAGATAGAAACAGAAACAAAATGCGAAAAAGCAGGCAATCCATATTGCCTGCTTTTGTAATACAATTTGATTTTGCTCGTAAGCCTTGAAGCAAGGTCGAGGCTATTGTTTCGGTTATTTCTATTATTCGGTAACAGTCGATATGAATGCTGTGGCATTACTTGTTCCGATATTGAAGGTAAATGCCTTGCCGGATGACATCTTGACATACAAGTAGCCGTTGTCGCTGACTCCGAAGTTGATCGTGGAGCCGGTCGGATTGGATGCCGTCTTGAATGTAACATGAGTATCCGCTTCCTTGTATGCACTGTATGAAGCCGGAGCAGCAGAGCTGTTGGCAAAAGCATACGTATCAACGAGCTCGTTGATATTGTCGGAACGGAATCTGTGATACGATGAATACCCAAGCTTATCTCCCTTGCAATAAACCGATGTCGAGAAGCCGACATTAAGATCCAAGCCTGCATCGTTGACAAACTCTCCCAGAGTCGATGGCTTGTAGGAAGGGTTCGTATAGATAAGCGTTTCCTTGAATCCGTCCACATCGACCGCAACCATCAGATTTGAGGACACATTATCCAGTTCCTTTACCTGTGCATTGAAAACTGTCCTGTCGGCAGCGGAGCTGTTGGAGATTTTTAGGGTAATAGCCTTGATTTCCGAACCGGTAGATGCGGCTGTCGCGGTGGTATCCACGACATAGTCCGTGCCGGAGATAGCCAAATGCGATACGGATTCCTCTGCGAGAATCTCGCGGCTAAAATTCAAATCAATATTATTGCTTTCGGAAGCAAGATTATCTCCGGGTGCCGGAGCCGTAGAAGCTCCGTTACCGTCCGCATTGTCGTCCTTGCCTGCCGATGGATCCTGTGAAGGCTGCTGTTCATCACCCGTCTCGTCGGCTGAAGCCGCCGAATCATCTGAGCCTGATAAAGAGCTGTCGCCATGCTCGTCGCCTGCGGCATCACCCGCAGGTGCTGTGCCGGAATCCGAATCGCTAATAATGTGATTTGGAAGCACGTTATCGACAAGCTCCTTAAAGTCTGAGGATTCGCTGTCGCCGATAAGCGAAAAGGCTGACAGCAGAACTATGACTCCGGCTACGGCTATGCTGCCGTACCTCCACAGAGGCTTGAGGCTTGTCTTTCGGCCTTGCTTCGGAGCAGAGCCCGCAAGTGGCGCAGGCGCATCGTCAGGAACAAAGGATAGCGTATTTTCAAAGGATGTCGGGGAAGCATCATATGCGGAAATTTTGGCAAGCAAAGAATCGACTGCCGCATCGGACGGTGTCATCTGTTCTTTCATGCTATGAATAATATCCGCAGATAAAAATTCATCCATGTTGCGAAATATTTCGTCAGCCATGATATCCTTCCTCCTTTAATATATTTTTCATCATTTCACGGCCTCTCATAAGCTGGACCTTAACCGTTCCTGCCTTGAGATTTAGGGCGGTACCGATAGACTCGACCGACATATCCGCGAAATAGAACAGTTGAAGAACTGTTCGGTATTTTTCCGGAAGCTGCTGCAATGCTATATAAACAGCATTTTCTTCCTTTGTGCGAAATTGAAATGAGCCCTCATCCATTTCATTCTGATCCATAGGCACCACGCGCTTGTGGTATGTACTCTGAACGACTCTGAGCGAGCAGTTGATGGTAGTTCGGATCAGCCAAGCCTTGCGATGCTCCTCGTCATTGAACGGGGGATGTGATTTGTAGTAAATCAAGAACACCTCTTGAAAAATATCATCCGCATCTGCACGGTTACTCGTGTATGAAAGAGCTACACCGTAAACGGTGCTCTTATATCTTTGAATCAAGGTCTCAATACTTTCGTCTTGAACAAAAGTATCACTCATATTTGAGCTTCTCCTTTCAATAATAAATCAATTCTGACGAGGAAAAGGTTACATAATTTGTGAAGAATGTGCCACTGAGACGAAAAAAATTGTTAAATAATTTATTTTAACGAATCATTTTGACCTCTCAAGCATATAAATATACCTTTACTCGCAGACGATGAAACAAAATTATACCAAATATTTCATATAAACACAAGCTTAGAAATTTATTGCCTTGCTGTTCACACCCACATTTACGATTATACCGATGGCAATCATACTCGCTATGACAGAGGTTCCGCCGCCTGACAGAAGCGGAAGCGTTATTCCGGTTACAGGCATAAGACCCATAGTCATGGCGATATTCTCAAAGACCTGAAAAAGGAACATACCCGTAAATCCAATAACTATCAGCGCTCCGTACAGATCCATCGAATCTCGTATTATTTTTGTAAATCTTATCAGTAGGAAGGCATACAGGCAGACAAGCACAACACCTCCCAGGAAGCCAAGCTCCTCCACAACGACCGAAAATATGAAGTCGGACTGTTGAACCGGTATAAAATCCAGATTCTTCTGAGTACCTTGAAACAAGCCCTTGCCGGTGAGTCCGCCCGAGCCGATTGCAACCTTTGACTGCCAAACCTGGTAGTTTCCGGACAAGCTGAGATTTTCGGGATGGAGAAACGCCTCGATTCGTTCCTTTTGGTAATCGTCCAAAAACTTGTAGACCACCGGAATCCCTGCCAGGCAGACCAGAGCAGATTGAAAAAAAAGCTTGTAATCTATACCTGCAAAGAAAACCATAAAAATCCACATGACGATGTAGACTAATGCGCTTCCCAAGTCCTCCTTGAGGACAATTACAATTATGGGTGCGGCATACAGCAGTGCTTTCCCAACTCCGATAATATGGCGAAGCTCATCCCTGTGTTCGGAAAGGTAGCCTGCCATAAGAAGCACAAAGATAATTTTTACAAATTCCGAGGGCTGCAAAGTTGTTACTCCGAGGCTTATCCAGGCCCTCGAGCCATATTGAGATATTCCCAGTCCCGGTATATAAACGGTAAGAAGAAGCACAACCGCTCCCGCATACAGGAATTTTTCCATACCGCTGAAAAAACGATAATCAAATTGCTGTATAAAAAGGAGAATTGCAAAGCCGATCAGATAAGCAACAGCTTGTATCCAAACCGGTCTGCCCGCCTTGCTGAAAAAGACGAAGCCGTCGTCATAAACCGTGCTTTCGAGCATCACCAGGCTCAAAACACCCAATAACACCACGGTCAGCATAATATACTTGTCCACATATTTCAAAGGATTAAAAATTTTGTTCATTTCTTGCCTTTCTCTACCTTGACATTTTACTTACT
>CAZQSP010000066.1:0-5612 GCA_964596085.1 uncultured Oscillospiraceae bacterium | reverse complement strand
TTCAACATGCTCAAGGCAGAGGCTGAATACCTCTACACACTTCCTCAGTGGGAAAACGTTCTCTCCGAGGAAAAAATCTTGGAAATCATCAAGGCTTTCAAACGCTCCAAAACAGTACACAAGGAAAAGGAACCGGGCAGAAACGACCCATGTCCTTGCGGCAGCGGTAAGAAATACAAAAAATGCTGCGGAGCAAACAAATAGCAACAAATACTAAGCATAAAAAATCAGGACAAGCTTCAGTGCCGCCGGGTCACAGACTTGTCCTGTTTTTTTCAAAAAGCTGCTATCGGATAAACATAGCATCTCCGTAGCTGAAAAAGCGGTACCTTTCTTCTACCGCAAGCCTATATGCTTTCAGTATGTCCTCTCTGTTGTAGAGTGCCGATATCAGCATCAGCAGCGTGGACTTCGGAAGATGGAAGTTTGTTATCAGTGCCTTTACGAGCTTAAACTCGTAGCCCGGATAGATGAAAATTCCTGTCGAGCCGTGACCTGCTCGAACCAGATACTTGCCGGCTTCCTCGTCGAAAAATGCGGCACTCTCAACGGTTCTGGTCGATGTAGTTCCGACAGATACGATCCTGCCGCCCGCCTTGACGGTTTCGTTGATAAGCTCAGCCGTTTCCTCATCAATAAAATATTCCTCAAAATGCATATGATGCTCTTCTATATTTTCAACCTTGACCGGTCTGAAGGTTCCGATTCCGACATGAAGTGTTACATAAGCTAGCTTTACGCCCTTTGCCTTTGCTTTTTCGAGCAGCTCCGGAGTAAAATGCAAGCCTGCCGTCGGAGCCGCAACCGAGCCCTCGTTTTTTGCATAGACGGTCTGATACCTATCTTTATCCTGCGAATTGTTTTCACGCTCTATATACGGAGGCAGCGGCATCTTTCCAAGCTCCTCCAGCCTCTCCAAAAAAATTCCTTCATATTCAAATTCTACAATTCTTGTTCCATCCTCGCCGTAAGCCTTGACAATCGCACGAAAAAGTCTGTCCTCGGAAAATGAAACGCTGTCTCCCGGTTTCAGTCTCTTGCCCGGTTTTACCATCGTTTCCCAAACATCGCCCTCGATTCGCTTTATGAGCAGGAACTCGACATTTGCTCCCGTACCCTCCTTCACGCCGTAAAGACGAGCCGGCAAAACCTTGGAATTGTTCAGTACAAGGCAGTCGCCCTCTTTCAAATAATCCGTTATATCGTAAAAATGCTTATGCTCTATCGTTCCGTTTTCACGGTTCACGACCATAAGCCTTGACGCATCTCTCTTTGCGGCAGGTGTCTGTGCTATAAGCTCCTGCGGTAATTCGTAATCAAAATCATTTATATGCATATGCCGTCTACTCCTCGGTCTCCCCCTCACCTATGGGCTCAAGTCCCATGTGCCTGTAACCGGCAGGAGAAACCATTCTTCCTTTCTGTGTTCGATAAAGCAGCCCTGTCTGAATCAGATAAGGCTCGTATACATCCTCAATAGTAACTCTTTCCTCACCGATAGAGGCTGCAATGGTATCAATACCTACAGGTCCGCCGTTAAATCGCTCAATAATGCCGAGCAAGATCTCACGGTCAAGTCTTTCCAAGCCCAGCTCGTCAACGTCGAGAGCCGCAAGACCTTCCTGTGTAATACCGATATCAATTATACCATTTCCTCTGACCTGTGAAAAGTCCCGAATCCTCTTCAAAATCCTGTTTGCCACACGAGGCGTGCCTCTCGAACGCTTTGCCATCTCAAGCAGCGATTCCTCGTCTGCCGTAACTCCGAGCAGGCTTGCCGTCCTGCGAAGAATTTCCTTGAGCTCCTCCACCGTATAAAGCTCAAACTTGCTGACCACGCCGAATCTGTCTCTGAGCGGTGCCGAGAGGCTTCCCGCCCTCGTAGTGGCACCGATAAGAGTAAACCTCGCCAAATCGAGTCTGATTGAGCGTGCAGAGGGTCCCTTACCTATTATGATATCGAGTGCATAATCCTCCATAGCCGAGTAAAGCACTTCCTCAACCGAACGATTCAGCCTGTGTATTTCATCTATAAACAAAACGTCGTTTTCTTCCAAATTTGTCAGGATTGCAGCAAGGTCTCCTGCTCTTTCAATAGCCGGTCCCGAGGTAATTTTTATCTTGACTCCGAGCTCGTTGGCAATTATGCCTGCAAGCGTTGTTTTGCCGAGCCCCGGCGGACCGTAGAACAGAACATGATCAAGCGGCTCTCCTCTGCGCTTTGCCGCCTCGATAAATATTTTCAGATTGTCCTTAACGCCTCGTTGCCCAATGTAATCATCGAGATACTGAGGTCTTATATTCAGTTCGTTCCTCGCCTCTCCGGGATTTATCTCCGCAGATGTGATTCTTTCGTTATCCATTGCTTTGCCTCTTTACTTTACATACTAAAACAAGGTTTTCAGTGCCTTTTTGATATATTCCTCGCAGGCAAGTCCATCCTCGGACACTCTCGCCACGGCGGCAAATGCCTCAGCCTTGCTGTATCCCAGTGCGACAAGTGCCTCGATAGCCTGAGCTCTTCCGCCTTCGGCAGCCTCCTCGCTGCTGCTGAAAGCAGGGGCAAGCTCCGAGGCATCCGTGATTGCTCCCAAGCCTCCCAGCTTATCCTTCAGCTCCAAAATCAGCCTTTCCGCCGTTTTCTTCCCCACGCCGTTTGCTCTGCTTACCGCCTTCACATCCTCAAACATTATCGCCTGTATCAGCTCCGCTGACGACATTGAACCCATTATTGCCATTGCGGCCTTTGCGCCTATACCGTTTACGCTGACCAAAAGTCGGAACAAATCAAGGCTTTCCTTGTTGTGGAAGCCATACAGGCTTTCACATCCTCAAACATTATCGCCTGTATCAGCTCCGCTGACGACATTGAACCCATTATTGCCATTGCGGCCTTTGCGCCTATACCGTTTACGCTGACCAAAAGTCGGAACAAATCAAGGCTTTCCTTGTTGTGGAAGCCATACAGGCTTATATCGTCCTCTTTTACCACCATAATCGTATACACGAGAACGGCTTCCCCCTCACCGTATCGGTAAAGCGGCGAGCCTGCCGGCACATTTATTTCAAAGCCTATGCCGGACGCCGTCTCTACCACTATTCCCGTCTGACTTGTCATCGAATATATACCTTTGATGTACCTAATCAATTATATTCCCTCCTTGATTCTGTAGGGTCTCCTTTTTCCGCCGGAATGCCCGTGGCAAATCGCTGCCGCAATCGCATCGGCTGTATCGTCGGGCTTGGGAACCTCATCCAAGTGTAGAATCGCCTTTACCATAGCCTGTACCTGTTTTTTGTCTGCTCTGCCGTAGCCCACCAATGCCTGCTTTATTTGGAGCGGAGTATACTCGCTTACCGGCAGACCCTGCTTTGCACAAGCCAAGACGGCAACTCCCCTTGCTTCGCCTACCAAAATGGCAGTTTTGGCGTTGTTGTTAAAAAACAGCTCCTCTATCGAGGCCTCGTCCGGCTTGTATTTTTCTATTATTTCCGTCAGGCCGTCATACAAAGCACAAAGCCTGTTCGGCATTTCTGTCTTGCTGTCTGTCAGTATGGAGCCGTATGCTACCGTCTTAAAGCTGTTACCTACCATATCCAGCACCCCATATCCCAAAATGGCATAACCGGGGTCTATCCCCAAGATTCTCATCTCAGTATTCACCTCTCTCATTTACTCAATATAAATTATATCACGCAAACATTTGTTTGTCTACATCTATTTTGCTATTGAAATTACAATATTTTTGTGTTAATATTTTGGTAATCAAATTTCCCCGGCATATATATTTGTAAAGGAGACAGGTATGAGGTATTCACGCCAAAATAAGATTATTGAGCTAATTTCTAATTATGAGATTGATACACAGGACAGATTGGTTTCTATGCTGAAGGACTGCGGCTATGAGGTTACACAAGCCACTATATCGCGCGATATCAAGGAGCTTCAGCTCGTCAAAACCCTTACTTCCTCGGGAAAATACAAATATTCCATTCATAAATCGCAGGATATGCCTGTGTCTGACAGGTTTGTTAAGATTTTCAGGGAGACCATCACCTCGGTCGATGCCTCCGGAAACATAATCGTTGTCAAGACGCTTTCGGGTTGCGCAAATGCGGCGGGCGAAGCAATCGACACATCCAACTTTGATCATATTATCGGCTCGCTTGCCGGAGATAACACGCTTCTTCTTATTGCAGATTCGCCGCAGAATGTTCCACAGATTTTGGATAATTTTGATAAAATGCTTCATCACGGAGTTGAAAAATGATAGATCACATCAGCATAAAAAATTTTGCAATAATTGAAAATACCGAGGTTGATTTTGAGGACGGTCTGAACATAATCACAGGCGAAACCGGCAGCGGTAAATCCATCGCTGTTGAGGCCGTAAGCCTTGCTTTGGGCAGCCGTGCGGACACCTCCGCCATACGCACAGGTACCGATAAGGCTGTCGTTCAGCTTTCGGGCTCGCTTGACGGTGAAGAAATCGTCATCACACGTGAGGTCTCTGCCTCGGGCAAAAATCTTTGCAGACTCAACGGAGAAATCGTCACGCTTGCTCAGCTGAACTCGGTTTCGCGACGGCTTGCTGACATACACGGTCAATACGATAACCAGTCGCTGCTTAATCCGGATTACCACATAAGCCTTTTGGATATGTACAGAAGCGACCTCTCCTCCGATATCAAAGCTGAGGTTCGTTCCTGCTTTGAAGCATATCAGGATACCAAACGCAAGCTCGTTTCGCTGCTGTCCCTCGAAAAGGAAAACACACGAAAAAAGGATTTCTACCGCTTTGAGGCAGACGAAATAAAAAACGCCGCCTTAAAGCCGGGAGAGGACGATGAGCTCTCTCGGCGCATATTTTTCCTGCAAAACAGTGAAAAAATATACGAAAACATCGAAAGGGCATATACGCTTTTGTATGACGAGGCTCCTTCTGTAACGGACAATATGGGAATGTGTATGCACTCCCTCGAGGATATTTCCTCTTGTTCCGAGGATTTACGTGCGCTTTCTGACGAATTTAATGATATATACTACCGTCTTCAGGATTTGTCGGGTGAGATTCGCAGCATACGAGAAAGCATCAGCTTCTCACCTTCCGAGATGGACAGCGCCATCTCTCGTATGAACACCATAGACAATCTCAAGAAAAAATACGGCTCGAGCATCGAGGAGATATTGGAATACGAAAGCAATATTCGCAAGCAGCTTGACATCATCGAAAACTTTGATGACGAAAAGCTCCGCTTGGAAAAAGAGCTGGCAGCCGCAAAGAAAGCCCTAATCGGCTCATGCGAAAAGCTCACGAAAATACGCCTCGAGATCGCTGCCGAGCTTGAGGAAAAAATCACCCGTGAGCTGGTGGACTTGAATTTTGCCGATGCGCTGCTCAAGATAAACATTTCCCCGCTTGCCGCACCTTCCGAAAACGGTGCGGACAATGTAGAAATTTTGATTTCCACGAACCGAGGCGAGCCGCTGAAGCCGCTTGCAAAGACAGCCTCGGGCGGTGAAATGTCCAGGATTATGCTTGCCTTCAAGAACATCATCAGCTCCTGCGACGAAATTCCTACATTGATTTTTGATGAAATAGATGCCGGAA
>CAZQSP010000065.1:0-5767 GCA_964596085.1 uncultured Oscillospiraceae bacterium | reverse complement strand
TGTGCAACCTCCGCTATGATTTTTTCGCGCAGATGCTGTGAGTACCGACCGATCAGGTCGCGCTTTTCAATCGACTTATCGCTTGACTTTGTTACGCTTTTCAGCTCCTCAAAAATCACATCGCTGTCAGCATACGCTATTATCGCTGCGATATCCGACTTGTTCAGACCGCCGTCCCTGTCGAAGTATTTGAAGCCGTTGCGGTTGAACGGCAGATGACTTGCCGTAATCATAATCGCACCGTCACAGGCATAATCCTCGAATACCGTTGACATAAACATTGCAGGCGTTGAGGCAAGACCGCAGTCATAGACCCTCGCACCTATATGTACCAGAGTTTCCGCAATCGTCTCCTTGAACTGCTCCGCAGTCAGCCTGCTGTCGTGACCGACCGAAAGCTTCAGCTCCTGCACCGGCTTGTTGAGCTTTTCGCTCAACCAAAGCGCAAAGCCCCTCGTCAGCCTGAAGGTCTCCTCCTTGCCGAGGTTTACTTCCTCACCGGCAACTCCCTCCATAACCACTCCTCTGATGTCACTGCCGTTTTGCAGCCGCTTCAAATCAAACTCCATTCTTCTTTTCCTTTCCTCTTTATATTTCCTTGTCGTATAGGCGATAAATAATTCTGCGACAGCATTATTCATTCACCTATGCTACATACTAAGGTGTGCCAGTATTTTTATTGCGCCAAAGAACAAAAAACACAAGCAGAACCAGATACACGTATATGCCGGACAAATCTGCCCCAGAATATTTCCCGAAAGTGCAGAATAGTCCCAAACATTCCAACCGAATCGCAGATTGACTATCACACCCACAAAAAATTCGTAAAAGGTTATGATCATAGCTCCTGCGAGTGCAGCAAGCACCAAGGGCTGCTCGAAAAGCCACTCCTGCAAATAGTATATTGTGAGTATACAGGCACCGCCGGTCAAAAGCATTGTCCAATGCGTATGACCGCGAAAAATTATCTCCAACAGACCGTAAGCTCCGGCTCCCAACACAAAAATTAAAATTTCTATCCAAACGGAATTTCCCGTTATCAATTCCTTCATGCTCATATCATTATTATGAGCAGCCAAAGGATTCCTATTCAACAGAAAAAAGGTATTTTTTACATCGCATTGTTCCTACAAGAGCTTGTTGCCGGGCTGAATCTATTCGCCATAGACGTGGGCAAGCTCCTTGCCCTCCAAAATTCGGTTTGCACCCTTGGCAAGCGCCTCAAGCTCGTCCTCGCCGGGCATTATTATAAACTCTCCGATATGTCCGGCATATCCCCTTATCATATCCGTCAGCAGCTTTGAATGTGCCATTCCGCCGGTCAGGATAATTCCGTCAACCTCACCTCTGAGAGGCACGGACATCTCGGCAATCGCCTTTGCAATCTGATATGCCATAGCCTCGTAAACAAGAGCGGCCCTCTCGTCACCCTCTGCTATCAGCTTTTCAACCTCACGGCAATCCGTATGACCCAAGTAGGAATACATACCGCCCTTGCCGCAGATTAGCTTTTCGGCCTCCGCCTGAGTGTACTTTCCGGAATAGCAGAGCTTAGTCCACAGCAGCAATGCTATGCCGCCTGTTCTCTCCGGTGACATCGGACCGTCATCATAGGATGCTCCGTCGATAATTTTGCCATCCTTATGCACTGAGACAGAAATGCCGCCTCCCATATGACAGACGAGCAGATTAAGCTCCTTGTATTCCCTGCCTACGGACTCCGCATAATTGACTGCCTGCGCTCTCGAATTGAGTACGTGATAACAGCCGTACCTTTCTATTCCCTCAAGACCCGAAATTTTCGCGATTTCCGAAAGCTCACAGCCCATAGTTGAGTCATATATAAATGCCGGTATTCCCAGCGGACGTGCAATCTCATATGCGAGAGGTGCCCCCAGGCTCGAGGCGTGCTGCGGATTCCTCGGATCACGCATCGCAGCGCAAAGTGCCTCATTTACCACATAGCCGCCGCCCGACAGTCCTATCACCATGCCACCTCGTCCGGCTACCGCCTTCAAGCCTTGCGTGTCATAATCCTTTTCTGTCAAAACCCTCTGCAATACCGCAGCTCTGTACGGAAGCTGTGCGCCTATGCTGCCGTATCCCAAAAGCTTGTCGGGATCGTGTGTGAGTGTTTCCTCGAACAAAAGCTCCATATCGCGGAACACACCTATTTTTGTCGTCGTCGAACCCGGATTTATAACCAAAATGTCTGTTTTTTCCATCTTCATCTGTTCTCCCTGCCTACTCTACATATTCACCTATCAATGCACCCACGTTGTTGTTTGAGCCCATGACCCAAAGTATATCACCCTTCGCCACGAGCATATTTGCATCGGGCATCACTATCGGATATCCGTCCTTTTGCATACCCAAAATCATACACCTTGTGCTTTCCTTCAGCTTGCCCATCTTTATCGGCTTGTTTGCAAACGCTTCATCTCCTCGAACCTTTATCGGACACACCGCAAGTGCGTGCTCAATCTTGGGATAATGGCTGTCCATAAAGCGCTTGAGCGTTCGTATCGGCTTGTTTTGCGTAAGACCGGTCAGCCTGTAAAAGTTCTTCAGTGCATTTTCCTCACCGACTACGTATACCTTGTCCATCGGATGTATCATCACCTTGCCGTCGGGCAGCAGGTTATATTTGTCCTCGTGTCGTATCTTAACCACGTATACGTTATAGTTTGCACCCCAGCCCAAATCTTCGATACGCTTGTAAAGGTACGGAGCCCTTTCCGGCGCTATAAATGATATTATACACAGCTTTTGGTCAAGCCAGGTCTGTTGGCGACCGGCAGCCTCCTCGCTCCTTATCAGCCTCTCGTTAAAATTCTTCAAAAATGTCGTCTCAAGCTGCAGGTACCAGGTTGCAAGTATCGTCCTTCGAGAAAAAATTGTCAGTACAACAACCATAAAGATCGCAACACCGCCTATACCCGAGCCGAAGAAATAATGCAGCGGTATTACCGCTATCGTCGTGAGCAGCACAAGCTTAGCCAGGTTCAAAACAAGCAGCGGCAGGTGGAACGATGCCCTTTTCAGCCACAAGGTCGTAAAATAGTTGTTATGAAAATAGAACAACGGTCCGATAAATATTGCCATCACTATGTAGATTCCTGCGCAACTCACTATCTGACTTCCGAGCGGACTGATGTATTTTTCCAGAAGCGGCTGCAGCTTGAATGTACCTGCCAATGCCGTAATCAGCATTATGCCTCCGTATACGCTCATACGCGTAAAATACTTTTTAAGGAATATTTCCCAATCATTGTCTTTCTCTTTTTCACCCTGCTCCTCTGAGGTGTAGCGGCTGAGCTTTGCCTTGAAGCTCTCCGGCAGCACTGACTCAAGCCACGCAAGCACATACGGTGCAGCCTTGATGCAAAACGGTGTCGTAAAGGTGGTTATTACGGACACAGCAACGACAATCGGATATATATAATCGTCTATCACACCGAGTCCGATACCGAATGAGGCAATAATAAACGCAAATTCTCCTATCTGCGCCAGGGCAAAGCCGCTTGAAAGCGCGGTCGAAAGCCCCTGCCCGGAAAGCAGCATTCCCAAGCAATTACACAGGAGCTTGCCTATCAGGGTTACGAGAATTATCACTATTATCGGGACGATGTATTTTTTTATCATACTCGGCTCTACCATCATACCGACGGATATAAAGAAAACTGCGCCAAACAGGTCCTTGACTCCTGTCGTCAATGCCGCTATCCTTTCCACGTGCATCGTACCTGCAAGCAGCGAGCCTGCCAGAAACGCTCCCAATGCGGTCGAAAAGCCGAGCCAATCTGCCAAAAGCACCATTCCAAAGCAGCTTCCAAGCGATATCAGCAAAAGCATCTCGTCATTCATAAATTTGATCGTTCTGTTCAAGAAAGTAGGAATCAGATATATCCCAAAAACGAGCCAAATAATGAGATACAAGAGCATCAAAAGCAGACTGCCCATTATCTCCATACCCGTTATGCTCTTGCTGGCACTCAGCGTTGACAAAATGACCATCATAAATATGCCCACTATATCCTGAATGACCAGTGTGCCGAAAACAGATTCCGTATACTTTTCCTTTATGTCTAATTCGTCAAATACCTTGATAATGATTGTTGTTGAGCTCATTGCAAGCATTCCGCCGAGGCAAATGCTGTTCATCGAGCCGAAGCCGAGCAGCATACCCGTCAAGTACCCGATTCCGAGCATACCTGTCACTCCGACCACCGTTGTGATGATAGCCGTGCTGCCTACGCTCGCGAGCTTGTGCAGATTAAACTCAAGTCCCAGATGAAACATCAAAAAGATAATCCCTATTTCGCTCCACGTATGTATTCCGGAGGTGTCGGTAACCGTCGTGAAAAGCGGAAAATAAGGACTGATAAGAAAGCCCGCCAAAATATAGCCTAATATCAGGGGCTGTTTGATTTGTTTAAATAATATAGCTATAGCACCTGCCGTCAGCATCATAACGGCAAGGTCTGAAATTAACGTAGGAATATGCATATTGCCTCCGGGTATTCAATTCGAGCTTGTGCGGCAGTCCGTGATCTAACAAATATCGCTGCTCACTCTTGCACACATATCTATTGCCGCTCCTATTATACCGCATTTTCTCGCTAAAATCCCGTATATTTCCTAAATTTATGACTTTTTTAGCAGCTCACCTCTGATTTTGTTTACGGCCTGCACCCTGTTTTCAACATCAAGCTTTTTATATAGCCTAAAGTTGTAGGTTTTGACCGTGTTCTCCGAAAGTCCGAGAATCCCTGCAATTTCAGCATTGTTTTTCCCTTCGTACAGATAGCGCGCCATTGCCGTCTCGCGCCCGGTCAGTTCGTAGCTTTCCGCAAGCACTCCGAGCCTTTCATCGCTCAAAATCGCCTCCTCGGATCTGTGCCTGTCGCCCACTATTTCCAAGGAATTCCACAGTGTCACGACATTGAGGAGCGCTAGCATCAGCCAGCTTCCTATCACCAGATACGGAATGACTCCACCCGACTCAAGCACAGGAATATCTATTGCTCGGATAGTGTTCAGTACTCCTGATGTCATAATCAAAATAAATGCACAGGTATACATCGCTATCAGAAACAGTATTTTTCTACTTTTTCCGCAGTTAGCCGGAGCCGCAGCCTTCAGGTACGAGACACACAAAAAAATCCATCTCACCCATACCAGCAGCAGTGCGCCCAAATATGCCGTAACGACATATTCCGCAACCGTGATATCCTTGTCGAAAATCAGAAAATCAACAATATTGAGAAGCATCATCGAAACAAGAAAGCCCGTTATACTGCCCTCTTTTATTTTGTCGTAAAAAACGTTCAGATTTTTCCTCTTTATCAATATCTGCAGCAGCACCGCCAAAATTTCTGCGAAGATTGCCGCAAAATAGCAAATCGTAAATTCTACTCTCATTTTTCTTACCCGTATCTGTGTTTTCAGATACGCCAAAGAACTAGGCAAGCCTAGTTCCTCAGCGCTCTTTATTTATTTTCTTAATACCATAAGAAGGACTTATGATTTTCCTTTATCTTCCTTCTCATAGGATTTAAGCATTTTGATGTTTAGCCGAATTAAGCTTCAAGTGCCTTTAATGCAGCCTGCTTTTCAGCTTCTCTATCTTCTAAGATCTTTGCATATTCTTCGTCTGTCAGCTTAGTCATTGTGATGCCGGTGTAACCGAAGGTGATGGATACTACCGGATTCAGCCAGTTAAGAATAGCATATGGAATGTAGCTGGAGTCTACACCGAGGAAGT
>CAZQSP010000064.1:0-5936 GCA_964596085.1 uncultured Oscillospiraceae bacterium | reverse complement strand
AGCAAGAATCGGATACGGCGGCTCGCTGTATAACTTCATAGTAGGCGGCCCGTTCACTCTGGGATTTTATACGCTGCTGCTTAGCTTCTTCAGAAGCAAGCAAGTCGATAATTCTCTCGTTTTTGAGGGCTTTGGCAGCTTCGGTAAGGCATTTATACTTCAGCTTTTGATAACGGTCAAGATAGTTCTGTGGGCACTTTTGTTTTTTATCCCGGGAATAATTGCGGTATACAGATACAGTCAGGCATTTTTCGTAATGGCAGATCATCCGGAATATACCGCTTCGGAATGTATAGAGGAAAGCAAACGACTTATGTGCGGCAACAAGTGGAAGCTGTTCTGTGTACAGATAAGCTTTATAGGTTGGATCATCCTGGCGAGTATTCCGTCCGCACTTCTTGCGGGAAGCTTCTCCTTTGGCGGTGTGGGTGCAGTCATAACATCAATAATTGCTTCATTGCCGGCAATAGTATTGAGTGAGTATACATATATGGCAGATGTGACCTTCTATGAGCTTCTGACAGAGAGACTGGTGGTGGTGTCGCCTCAAGCTGCGGAATACACTCAGACGGTCGATGCCGAGTATACGGTAACGGAAGAAGCGACAGAGGATAAGTACGAGGATAAACTGTAAAGCATAAAGCGAGAGCAAAAGTCCCGAAGGGTCTGACAGCTCTCGTTTTTTTGCGTGATGAACCAAAATTCCTTTTTTGCATATGATAGAGCAGTCGGCAAATTTGACTTGCTTAAAAAAGCTGAAGGAGGTAATATTTTGTCCGCAGAGAGACATTATTTCCCCGGCAATAACACGCCGCTGGGATTTTTTTCGTATTACAGGTTCATTTTAGGACAGAGAGAAGCAAAGAAAATAATATGCATTAAGGGCGGCCCGGGCAGCGGCAAATCGACTTTTATGAAAAGAATAGGAGAGTATTTCGGAGAATTGGGAGAGAGCATAGATTATCTGCATTGCTCGGCAGATGAAAATTCGCTCGACGGGGTTGTCATAAAGGACCGTAAAATCGCATTGATAGACGGAACCAGTCCTCATATGACCGATCCGATTACTCCGGGGGCGGTGGACAAAATCGTGAATTTGGGAGAGTTTTGGAGCGAGGACGGTATAGCTGCAAGCAAGAATGAAATTATCGACTTGAACGAGGAGTGCTCCGAATGGTACAGAATTGCGTACAATTACTTAAATGCCGCCAAAAGCCTTTTTAGGAGCCTTGAGAGCATATATGAGAATGCGGTGGAGTACAGCGAGCTTTATCGTATAGCAGCAGATATCGTTGATGAGGAGTACGGTGAGTATGAAATTTCTATCCGACCGGGTCGGGAAAAAAAGTGCTTTGCGACGGCGGTAACGGCAAGCGGTATAGTCGGTTACTGCGAAAGTCTGCTCAGAAATATGAAGAAGGTGTACATCATCAATTCGCCGGTAGGATATGCAAACGGCAGCCTGATGAGCATTATCAAGGAGGGCGCGATATACAGAGGCTTTGATGTCGAAAGCTTTTATTGCTCGATGAGTCCGGATGAGAAAATCGACCATCTGATTGTACCGGAGCTTGGGATAGCTTTTACGACAGTAAACGAATATCACGATGTTGAGCCCTGGGAAATATTTATTGATGAGGAGTACGAGAGCGACAGAGCTTCAAATGCAGGAATCTGTGGCGAGGGCAGCGAGAAATGCTTGGCAATGCCGGAAATATATTTGCTGGATATAGGAGATTATATGGATGCCGTTCAGCTCGAAAAAAATACGGAGTTAGCGGAAAGTCTGAGAGAGGAATTTGATATTCTGCTGCACAGAGCCGTAAAAGCACTAGAGAAAGCAAAAAACACGCATACGCGCGTGGAAAACTATTATATCCCTAATATGAATTTTACGCAGGTAGGCAAAGCAGCGGAGAATATTATTGCGGAATTGATGGAAAAATAAAGCTGAATATGGTATGATAGCATTATATTGAGTTTAACGAAAAAACGGAGATTTACCTATGAAAAAACTTACGGAATATTTGAATATGCTGAGAGAGTCGGGATTATGCGCTGCAGACAATTCCGACTCTGCTGACTTTGATATACAGATAAGCGATATTTCCTACAATTCGCTTTTGGTAAGGGAGGGAGCGCTGTTTATATGCAAGGGTGCCGCATTCAAGCCCGAATACCTTGAAGCTGCACTGGCAAAGGGTGCGGCGGCGTTCGTGTGCGAGGCAGGCTCAGAGCTTATGAACAGAGCAGAGACGGCAGGCGCAGACAATAGCGGCAGACAGCTCCCGTATATCGCCGTAAGCAATATGCGCACGGCGATTTCTAAGCTCTCCGCATTTTATTTTGACAGGAGCTGGGACAGCCTCAAGCTTGTCGGTGTAACCGGAACAAAGGGAAAATCAACCACTGCAAGCATGATAAAAGCTATTTTGGATGTATACTGCGGCAGAGAAATAGGCTTTTCCTCGGGAATCTATACCTATGACGGTGAGCACAGAGAAAAGGCAAGAAAGCTGACCACACCTGAAACGATAGAGCTGCACAGGATTTTGGACGGCTGCGTAAAAAACGACTGCAAATACCTTGCAATGGAGGTGTCCTCGCAGGCGCTGAAATATGACAGAACGCTGGATTTGAACTACGAGGTCGGAGTGTTTACAAACATTTCCAGAGACCATATTTCAGATGCGGAGCATAAGGATATGGAGGACTATTTTACCTCCAAGCTAAGAATATTCAAGCAAAGCCGTGTGGGCTGCATAAATATGGACATGGATCCTGCGTATATGCCGCGAACACTGGATTTTGCGCGTGAAAGCTGCGAAAGGGTGATAAGCTTCGGTATGCATGAGCTGAACGGAGTAAAGCCCGATGTATACGGCATCAAGGTCGAAGAAAAGCCGGGTTATTTGTTCTTGACAGCGGAGATTTTCGGACAATGTGAGCGTTTCAGAGTTAATATCGGCGGCAGCTATAACGCATACAATGCACTTGCCGCCATAGCAGCGGCTACGGCACTGGGAGCTCCGAGCGATATAATCGCAAAGGGACTTGACGGTGTGAAGGTGATGGGGCGTATGGAAACCTACAGTCTCAAGGATTCGGTGGATGTAATCGTCGATTATGCACACAACAAGATGAGCTATGAGGTTCTGTTTGATTATGTCAAGAAGCAGTATCCTGACAGAAGGGTAGGCTTCGTTTTCGGCTGTGTCGGCGGCAAGGCATTTAACCGTAGGAAGGAAGCGGGAGAAATAGCGGAAAAATATGCGGACTTTGTAATCATAACCGAGCTGGATCCGGGACTTGAGGATATAAATAAGATATGCAATGAAATTTTGAGCCATATAGAACACAAGGAAAAGGCAGAAATCATAACGGACAGAGATACCGCTGTCCGCACGGCACTCGACAAGGCTGCCGGTATGGAAAACTGTGTGCTGGTTCTGGCAGGAGGCTCCGATGCTTATATCAAACGGGGCAGCAAGGTGTATGAGTTCGACACAGACGGTGAGAGAGTTCAAAAATATCTGGCAAAAATAAAAAAATGCTAAATAGTCGGCTGTAACGGATATAAAAGAACAAATTATGTAGGGGACGAGCTGTGTGTCGTCCCCATTGAATTTTAACTCCGTCATTTTCACTTTTTTATAATATATTTATGTGTTGCTTTTCAGATTTTGTATCACCGTCTGCATATCCTCGGGCAGAGGTGCGTCAAGCAGCAGGAGCTCGCCGCTGACAGGGTGGCGCAGGGTGAGAGAATATGCGTGGAGTGCCTGACGGTCGATAAGCTCGGATACGATTTCCTTGCCGCCTTGACCGAGCTCAGGCTCATAGCTTTCGCAGTCGCGAGGATCTCCGTGCAGTCTGCGGTACTCAAAGGGATCGCCGTTGCAGTACAGATGATCGCCCAGGATTGGATAGCCTATGTATGAAAGATGCACCCGAATCTGATGCGTCCTGCCTGTTTCAAGCTCAAGCTCGACCAGCGAATGACCCTTGAAACGGTCGAGAACCCTGTAATGTGTGACAGACGGATAGCCGCCCTGCTCGACGGGAATAACCCAGCGTTCAACCTCGTTTTCGTCGGGACGACCCAAGGGCAGGTCAATGGTGCCGCAGTCGTTTGGCATTTCCCCGACGACTATTGCTTTATATTTTTTGTGCAGACCTCGGTTTCCTGCGTTCATCTGCTTGGTAAGACTGTCCTGTGCATGGCTGTTCTTGGCTACTATCAAAAGACCGGAGGTGTTCATATCCAGTCTGTTGACAAAGCGTATTTTGTAGTTTTCGCCCTCGTCGAGCATTTTCTTCATCAGTCCGTTGGCAAGGGTGTGACAAGGCTTGCCCTTGGTGGGATGAACCACGACACCGGGCTGCTTGTTTATAACCAGCAGGTCGCTGTCCTCGTAAACGACGGATATGGGGATATCCTCAGGCGTAAAGTCGCTCTTTTCCTCGGGCAGCTTGATTGTTATGATGTCTCCCTCGCAGGGGGAAATCCACCACTGCACATCCTTTCCGTTCAGAAGAACCAGATGATTTTGCTTGAGCTTGGTCATAAGTCTTGAGGAAAAGCTAAATCGCAGGCGCACAAGCTCCTTTACGGAAAGCTTTGCTATAGCATCCTTTTTTGTAACCTTGTATTGAAATTCACTCATTTTTGGATTTTAATACCTTCTATTATCTAATTTTTGCATTTATCGTATTTTTCTTTTGTAGGCAATTACAGGAATTTTGATTTTGCTTTTTCCCAAAAGCTGCTGTATTCAAAGCGTATAAGCTTGATTTTTTTGCGTGAAAGCGAAAGCTCTATATTCTGAATATCACTGTAGTCAACGGCGGAGCCGTCGGCAACGATGCTCAGCTTGCGGTGATCGTCATCACAGGGGATTATAGAAAGCTTGTCGTCGGCAGGCAGCAGTATGCTCGAGGTAAAGGAACGGTACGCAACGGTATTGATAGGTGCGATAGGTGCGACCTGGAGCAGATTGAGTCTCGGATCCACGATAGCACCGCCCAGTGAGTAGTTATACGCAGTACTGCCGGCAGGAGTTGAAACACAGATACCGTCGCCGCTGAAACGCTCTATAAACGAGTCATTGATGGAAATATTGAGCTGTGCGGGATAGGTAGGCACGCCCTTGATTGCAATTTCATTCAGACCGATGTGCCGAGATATTCCGGCAGGTGTTTCCACATTGGCGATAACCGTGCTGTAGGAGTGAACCGTAAATTTCCCCTGTGTATACTGGAATATAAAATCGTCAATCTTCTCCGGAAGCACCTCTTGGAAGAAGCCGAGATGCCCCGTATTTATTCCGACAACGGGTATGGTCGGATAATCGTATGTACGCAGGCAACGAAGGAGAGTACCGTCGCCGCCTATGCATATGATAAGCTCTGTATCATCAAGAATTTCATCATAGGCACGTAGCCCTGATTTTACAAGCTTTTCTCTCAGGAAGCCCTCGATTGACCTTGACATTTCACTGTCGTTTGCGTGAATAAAAACTTTTTTCTGTTCCATAATGCGTTCTCCGTGTAATTATTGAAAAGCGATTGACAAAGTAATATAAGCTATAAGAGACTTTCAAGCTCATCCACGAGCTCCTTAAATGTTTCCATCGCCATGCGGATAGGCTCGGGTGATGACATATCCACACCGGCAAGCTTGAGCAGCTCAACAGGATAGTCGGACGAACCGCTTTTCAAAAACTCGATATATGCTTTGCGTGCAGGCTCGCCCTCTGCCAAAAGCTTTGCGGAAATCGCAGTTGCGGCAGAGTAGCCGGTAGCATACTGGTATACATAAAAAGCATTGTAAAAATGCGGGATTCTCGCCCATTCATACTTGATGTATTCATCTTCCGAAAGGGCAGGACCGAAGTATTGCTTGTTCAGCTCGTCATATACATCACACAGCCATT
>CAZQSP010000063.1:0-5969 GCA_964596085.1 uncultured Oscillospiraceae bacterium | reverse complement strand
CAGTTCCAAGAGTAAAATACTTTGATACAGCAGAGTCCTTCGGTCTCGTAAGAGGCGGACACGTAAAGGCTACAGTTCTCGGCGCTATGGAGGTTGCCGAAAACGGAGACCTTGCTAACTGGATCGTACCCGGCAAGAAGGTTGCAGGTATGGGCGGCGCAATGGACCTTTGCGCAGGCTGCCCACAGGTTATCATAACCATGATGCACACTCAGAAGGGTGCACACAAGATTTTGAAGAAGTGCACACTTCCTCTTACAGCAGAAAAGTGCGTAACTAAGATCATCACAGAGATGGCAGTTATGGAAGTAAGAGAAGACGGCATCTGGGTAACAGAGCTTCACCCTGATTATACTTGGGATGAGCTTCAGGCAGCAACAGGATGCGAGCTGCATAAGGATGCTAACCTCAAAGCAATGGAAGAAGAATAACGAAGCTACGCGTTTGATATTTATATCTGCTACGCGGATTTGGTAAAAAGCGGCTCACTGAGCCGCTTTTGTGTTGCGCTGACAGTGCCTCCTGGTCATCAGGGGAGTATAGGCTCGGGGTGACTTTTGTAGTTTTTTGATTGATTTTTTGCGATGAATAATATATGATTATAGTGAAATATTTTTCACTCAGGAAAGGAGCTGCGATGCTAAAGGCTTTCAGTAAAATTGCATTTGCGCTGATGCTCATTATAATAAGCTTCAGTCTCATTGTAGAAATGAAATACTCAATTTCAATAAATGAATATTTGGCATATTCACAGCCCCTGACGAGAGAGGAGCAGCAATACCTGAACGGCATTGAGCTTCTGAGATACGGAGTTGACCCGGAAAATGCTCCTTTTTCCGAAATCAGAGACAATGGCGGCAAGGCGGACGGACTCATTATCGACTATATTTCCGTCATCTCAGAGGAGCTGAATGTGCCTATAGCAGAGACAGCGGTAAAGACCTCGGAACAGGCACAGGCACTCAAGAGCGAGGAAATAGACATAGCAGACCTGTTTAATGACAACGAGACAAACGGCCTGTATGCACCTACCCAGCCGATATACAAGCTGGAGGGCATAATCGTTACGGCATACCAAAACAGGAATATCAATTATTACGAGGACTTTGCGGAGGCATCCCTGGCACTTGTCAAGGATTCCTTTGTTGAGAAAAAAATCGAGGAGACATTTCCGGCAGGGCAAGACACAAGGCTCGTATATGTGGACAGCGCAAGTGAGGGACTTGAGCTGGTGATGAGCGGTAAGGTAGGCGGCTTCGCCGGCAACGAGCTGAGCATTTCACATTATGCAGACGAGCTCGGGATAGAGGACAAGCTCAGACAGATAGGCGATGCAATCTACAAGCAGGACGTTTCCTTGGCAGTAAGCGTTTACGACACAAAGCTGTATAATATACTGAACAAGACCCTGCTCAAGCTGAAGAAGGAGGGCGCATTTGTCAAGGCACAGAAGGAGTGGCTCGGCAGCTCGGCGGATATGGTCACAAATTCGGTCAGCGTAAGATGGGCAGAGTACATCATAATTTTCTGTGTAGGCACAGTTGTCCTGCTGATGTTTTGGGAGAGCGTGCTGAACAGACGAATTGATAAAAAAACAAGAGAGCTCCAAATTGAGAGGAACAACCTGCAGACTATAATTGATAATATAGATGCTCTGATAGCAGTTATAAGTGATGATGACATAATTGTGCAGTGTAACGCCTACGGAAAGAGGCTGCTCGGAGATGAAAAAGGAAGCTTTGTGGGCTGCGGTGTAGGCGCAGTTGACAGTCTAAACAAGCTGAAACGCCTTTATGATGCAAATCCCGAGCAAGTCTATTATAGCAGCGACGGACGAGATTATCACATCCACATCCGCAAATTAAACACACAAAAAGGAAACAGCCTTCTGAGGATAGATGACTGCACCGAAAGAAACCAAGCAGAAAGACGCTTGCGCCAGGAGAACAAGATGATCGCTGTAGGACAGCTTTCTGCAGGGCTTGCGCACGAAATACGCAATCCGCTCGGTCTGATAAAAAACTATTCATACATACTGCGAGATTACTCCTCAGAGCACGAAACAGACGAGATGTTTGAGCATTCGCTTGATGTGATAGGCGATTCGGTGGAGAGAATAGACAGCTTGATCGAAAATCTGCTCAGCTTCTCCAGACTGAGCAATGACGAAAAAGCCGTTTTCAACCTCGAGAAGCTTTTGCAGAGCATAATCAGCCTCGAAAGAAAAAAGCTTGACACCCAAAACATCAAGCTGACCTTGGAATGCACAAAGGATCTGTCTATATGCACAAGAGAAGAAACCGTCAAAATTGCAGCGTTTAACCTGGTAAATAATGCGGTTGAGGCCTTTGAAGAAATATGCCGAGAGGACGGAGAAATACGCATTTCCGTCAGCGAGGAATACGAGGGCGAGCTGAGGCTGCTTCGGCTGGACATAGAGGATAACGGTCCGGGAATCCCGACAGAGGCTCAGGAAAAAATTTTCAATCCGTTTTTTACCACCAAGGACAAGGGCACGGGACTCGGGCTTTATATAGTAAACTCCGAGATAGAAAAGGTAGGCGGCAGAATCAGCGTAGACAGCGAGGAAGGCAGAGGCACAAAATTCAGCGTGAGAATACCGGATGAAAGAGGATAAAAGCAGATAAAAGCAGATAGGGGAAAGAGACAAGGAGTTTTTTATGGAAAATACAGCAGAAAAGAAGAACTACAGGATAATGGTCGTCGATGATGAGCTCGAGTATCAGCGTGTTTTTTCATATATACTGAAAAAGAACGGCTATCAGACGATTACCTGCTCCGGAGCAAGAGAGGCGCTGGACAAGCTATCAAGCTGCGAGGTCGACCTGGTGATGACAGACCTCAAGATGCCGGATATGGATGGGATCGAGCTTGTAAAGGAAGTAAAAAAACGCTACGAGGATACGGATATTATGGTTATTACGGCATTCGGCTCGATAGAAAGCGCCGTAGAGGCGATGAAATACGGAGCCTGCGGATATTCGATCAAGAACAGTGATCCGGAGGTGCTGCTTGCGGATATAGACCGTCTGTCAAGAATAAAGCTTTTGGAGCGGGAAAATTCGTTTTTGGCAGAGCAAGGCGGGTACAAGGACGACGGCGATATGGTGCTCCAAAGCAAGAGTCCGGCATACAGAGAGCTGCTCGAAACCTGTCGGCAGGTCGCAGACACAGACATAAGCATATTGCTGCTCGGCGAATCCGGTGCCGGCAAGGAGGTCGTTGCAAGATATATACACGAGCTGAGCGTGCGAAAAAAGCAACATTTTATACCTGTAAACTGCCAAGTGTTTTCCGAAGGCACTCTGGAATCGGAGCTGTTCGGGCACGAAAAGGGAGCATTTACGGGTGCAAGCGAAAAGCACATAGGACGCTTTGAGGCAGCAAATCACGGCACACTGTTCCTGGACGAGATAGGGGATATGCCGCTGAAGCTTCAGGGAAAGCTGCTGCGTGTTTTGGAAAACAAGGAGATAGAACGTGTCGGCGGCAACAATCCGATAGAGCTTGACATAAGGCTGATTTCCGCGACTAACAAGGATCTGGACGAGGAAATAGCACAGGGAGTATTTCGAGAGGATCTGCTGTATCGTATAAATACGATTACAATTACCGTTCCGCCGCTCAGACAGCGCAAGGAGGACCTTCCGTTGCTGATAGATGCCCTGCTAAGGCGTATCGAGAAGGATCAGAAAAAGAAGATACTGGAGATTGAGCCGGTGACGATGGACTTTCTGTACCAGTACGATTATCCGGGGAACGTGAGGGAGCTAAAAAACCTGCTTGAGCGTATGGTGGCACTGAGCGAGGACGGGGTGCTTCGCAGCCGCGGCTTTTCCGGGAGTCCGTCGGCTGCGGCAGCCGCAGAGCACGTGGCGCTGCCGCAGGCGGTGCTGCCGCTCCGCACGGCGAGAGGCATTTTCGAGAAGGAACACATCGAAAATGCCCTCGCCGCCACCGACGGCAACGTTGCCGCCGCAGCAAAGCTGCTCGAGATAACCAAGCGGCAGCTCTGGAACAAGATAGCCGAGTACAAAATCAGACATTGACCGGCGGTCAACGCACCCGGGGCAGCACAGCCTGCCCGCCGCCCTTCGACCTCGGCAGGCTGAGCTGCCCCGACACCGCCCGCCTGCGCACCCTCAGCCCGTACTTACAGGCTTGTGAAAATTTTTTCACAAGGCAGGGTGAAAAAAATTTCACACATAATGAAGAAAAATTCACGCTTTTCGTCCGACAATCGACAAAAAGCGCCAAATTTCAACGCATAAAAACGCACAAAAAAGTGGCACGAATTTTGCTATATAAATTAGTGTCACTGACAAAGAAAGGAGATACCTTTGGGTTCAAAAACGAAAAGAAAGCCGCCACTTTGGCTTTCGCTGGTTCCTTTTGTTAGCCTGATACTGATAATGCTCCCCAGCGTAATCGTACTGGGAGCAGATCCGCAGATACCGCTTATAGTGTGTACGGGAATTACAACCATAATCGGCATATTTGTATTGGGCTACTCGTGGAGTGATATCGAAAAGTCGATGATAGAAGCCAACGCGGCAGCGATGCAGGCAAACTTCATCATCATGCTGGTGGGCTGTCTGATGGGAGTATGGATGTCGGGCGGAGTAGTTCCCGGACTGATATACTACGGACTTCAGCTCTTTACCCCCGGGACTTTTTTGGCAACACTTCCGGTGATGTGTTCGGTTATTTCCGTATCTACGGGCTCTGCCTGGACGACGGCAGGCACGATAGGTGTATCGGCGATGGGAGTTGCTGCGGGCTTGGGAGTACCCTTTCCGGTGGCTGCCGGAGCGATAATCACGGGAGCGCAGTTCGGAGACAAGATATCACCGCTTTCCGACAGTACAAACCTGGCGGCAGGCGTAACCGGAACCAACCTTTTTGCACACGTAAGGCATATGCTTTGGACCACGATACCGAGCTTTACTGTTTCGGTGGCACTGTTCGCAATCATAGGTGTCGGCTACAGCGGAAACGAGGTCGATGACACACAGATAAAGCTGATTTGCGACACACTCAGTGCCAACTTCGATATATCGCCTTGGATCCTGGTCGCACCGCTTTCGATAGTACTTATCATGTTTATGAGAATCCCTGCCGTTCCGGGCATGGCTCTCGGAATCGCAGTAGGTATTATATTCGCACTTATACAGGGAAACGACCTCGGAAGTATTATGCAGCAGATGCTTTACGGCTTTGAAATCACCTCCGGCAGCGATACCGTAGACAGGCTTCTGAACAGAGGCGGTATGCAGACAATGATGTACACCATATCACTGGTAATCTGTGCGCTGGCATTCGGCGGCGCAGTAAAATGCATCGGCTGTCTGGACGTTCTGGTCGAGGCAATACTTACGAGATGCAGGAGCAGGGCATCAATTATGATTGCAAACATACTCTGCTGCATTTCCGTAAACTTCCTTGCAGCCGATCAGTATATGTCGATCGTGATACCCGGGCAGATGTTCAAGGACATCTACAAAAAATTGAACCTTGCACCCAAGAACCTTTCGCGCGTCCTGGAGGATGCCGGAACCCTGACCTCGGGAATAGTGCCGTGGTCAACCTGCGGTGCGTTATATTACTCCGTTCTGGGTGTCAGTGCATTCGTATACTTTCCGTTCTGCTTTATGTCGTATATCAATCCGCTACTCTCCGCGATATATGCAATTACGGGCTTCAAGCTGGAACCGCTGGATCCGTCAAAGCCCGTGCGAGACAGACTTGATGAGCTTGAGGAGCTTTAGCAGAGATTTATGACGACGTACGGATGACGAGGAGCATACGCACGAAAATTCAATATTTTCACTGACAAAATTATAGGAGGACATCTAAAATGGAAGAAATCAGAACAAAAGCAGCTCGTCTGCCAAATAAGATTGAAGCTCTTATTCCAATCGTTGTACTGCTTGCAATCATGATTTCCA
>CAZQSP010000062.1:0-6070 GCA_964596085.1 uncultured Oscillospiraceae bacterium | reverse complement strand
GACAAAGCATATGAGCGACCCCGATCGGGGTCGCTTTTATGATGTCAAAAGCGCATTTCGGTAAGAGGCCCCCTTGCACAAGGGAGCCTTCTTTGACGAGCAAAATGTGCAGGGGACAGAGCCCTCTATGAAAAAAACATTGTGCTGCTCAGCAAAATCAGATATACTGTAACATATACACAGAAAAGGGGATACGAAGGATGAGAAAAGGATTTAGAGGCTTAACAGCGATGGCTGTTGCCACGCTGCTGATTTTTTCTGCGGTAAGCAGCGCTTATGCCGATGAAGAGCTGAGTACAGAAAACAGGGCAAGGCTCCAAAGGCTGATGAGTGTAAATATGGCGGTCGTTGAGGCATTGCAGGAGATAACGGAGAGGCGTAGTGAGCTCATAGAGGAAAGCAAAATTGATATCTCAGGCTTTAGCCCGAAGCTCGACTCTTATATGAGCTTTGCCACAGGTCAGGAGCTTACCCCCAAGCTCATATCGCTCAGCGGTACATATTATGCGGAGCCGGACGATGAGAACAACGAGTATAGCGATGATGAGGACGAGGCTGCGAGCAGCTCCGGTGACAGCCCTCGGACAGGTCAACAGGTGAGCGTAAGCCTTGCGCCGGAGGACTGCGAGATAAAATATTACAGAGTCATAAGCTTCTCTGAGGAGCAGCTCGAGGAAGTAAAAGCTATAAGCGAAGTGGGCGAGTACAAGATTGCAGTCACAGTCAAGGACAGCGAACACTACAGGGGCGAGGCAAGCTGCTTGTTTTCGGTCATAGGCTTGCAGCAGCACTTGACAGTGGAAAAGACAAAATACGAAGCTACGGTAGGTGAGGACATAGCCTCCATCTCTGCACGGACAGACGGAGATGCAAGCGGATTTGTGTATGAAAGCTCAGATGAGGCTGTGCTTGAGGTGAGTAGGGACGGAAAGCCAAGCTTGAAGGCCCCCGGAAAGGCAAAGCTGTATGTATACACCAAAGGCGACAAGCTCTATCAGCCGGCAAGAGTAAGCATATCGTTTGAAATACGCCCAAAGAAGGTAAGTGGAATTTCGGTGAAAACAAATGCCGAAACAAGGTCGGCAGCGCTGGCTTGGAGAGCACAGGACGGCGTAAGCAAATATGAAATTAGCTACAGCACGAGCAAAAGCTTCAAGCTTTCGGAAAAAGCTTCACAAAAGAGGCAGCTTCTCAAAACCGTTACACGCAAGGGAACAAGCACAAAGGCAGTGATAAAGGGTCTAAGCTCAGACAAGGTATATTATATCAGAATAAGAGCGGTGACAGAGCATACAGACAGTCGCGGCAACAAGAGTCTGATAAAAGGTAAATGGTCATCGGTAAAGAAAATCGTCGGAGCCTAATCAAGGCGTCCGACGATTTTACGTATATGACTGAAATTCTTTTTTAATTGCTTTATGAGGGCGGAGGAGGCGTTATCGTAAAAGTCAGCGGCATAGCGTTCATCCTCCGGCACAAGCACAAATGACTCGCCGTCATATTCATCCAGCATATAGCACGGATAGTAGCGTTGCTCGGCAAGGACAAGCTTGCCGTCTGAGCCGCGCTCAAGCGTGAGTGAGAGTATCAAGGTTTCCTTGGTGATGGGATCAAGCATAGCTGAAGTGAAATTGCCCATAGAATATATATAAGGTGTCTCCTCATCGCCGTATAAAATAGGCTCATACTCTTGCAATACGTGCGGATGTGAGCCGACGATATAGTCTACACCCGCTTTTGCCAGCATGATACCGTAGCGCTCCTGACGAGCAGCAGGAACCTGCGAATATTCTGTACCGCAATGATTGTAGGCGATTATGTAGTCGGCGCCCTCAGCTCTCAAGGCAGCAACATCGGCATCCATGCTTTTTTGTATAGGTCTGTTGAGCATATATGACTGCCCCTCGTCGGGAAGGAGCTTCTCCTTGAGGTTGAAATATCCGGCATAGGAAAGCACACCGAGCTTGATTCCGTTTTGTTCAACTATAAAATATCTTTTTTCCTCCCTGCTCCTAAACACACCGGTATGCGGTATCTTGCGCTGATCAAGCTCAGCCAAGGTTTCCGTCAGACCAAGCTCACCCCCGTCACAGCTATGATTGTTTGCAGTGATAAAGGCGTCAAAGCCGGCATATTCGAGCGCATCAATAAACTCGCTCGGAGCGTTTAGGTACGGCTTGTTTTGGAGACGGTTCATATCCTTTGAAAGCGGAAGCGTGCTGCTAACCAGAGTCTCGAGATTTCCGATTACAATGTCCGCCTCGTCGAGTATGGGCTTTACATACTTGAAGCTTGGCGTAAAGTCATATGAGCTGCCGTCAAATGCCGCATCCTGCTGCTTTGGCTGGCACATAAGGTCCCCGGTCAGCATCACCGTAAGAGTCTCAGGCTCCTCCGTCGCAGGCAGCTCCTCTGCAAAGGCAAAGGAAGCAGAGATAAGCGATAGGGCAAGCACCCCCGAAAAAAACTGTAAAAAAAACTTTAATTTCACGATATACCCCTTTTCCGATATTACGCTAATATCCGTATTTTATGTAGCCTGATGTAATTGTAACATCTTTGTCGTTTTTTGTCATCAAAAAATCAGCGTTTGACATAATATACATTGAATGATAGAATAAAAAAGTTATGAGAATAAAATAAACAGAAAAGGTAGTCTGAGAGTGGAAAGAATTATTACTGTAGATAATTTGATATTTGAATACGGCAGTGGCACTGAGGAAAAAGGCATTAATGTCAGAGCGGTGGATGATGTGAGCTTTGAAATAGAAAGAGGAAGCTTTACTGCCATAATAGGGAAAAACGGTTCGGGCAAGTCCACACTTGCCAAAAATCTGAATGGGCTGCTCGTTCCCACAGAGGGAGCGGTATACGTGGGTGGATACGACACGAGAGATGACAAGTACATCTGGAGCATACGACAGATGGCAGGTATGGTCTTTCAGAATCCGGACAATCAACTGGTATCCGCTATCGTAGAGGATGACGTAGCCTTTGGCCCGGAGAACCTTGGCGTTCCGCCCGAGGAAATACGCAGGCGCGTAGACAAGGCGCTTGAGGATGTAAATATGGGAGCCTTCAAGAAAAAAGCACCCCACCTTCTTTCGGGAGGACAGAAGCAGCGTATCGCCATAGCCGGAGTGGTTGCGATGAAACCGCAGTGCATCATTTTCGATGAACCTACAGCGATGCTGGATCCGAAGGGCCGCAAGGAAATTATGGCTATCATAGACGAGCTTCACAGCGAGGGCATTACGGTGGTTCTGATCACGCATTTTATGGAAGAAACTGTAAACGCAGACAGGCTGATCATTATGCACGAGGGAAAAATTCTCTTGGACGGTGCTCCGCAGGAGGTGTTTTCCCATGCAGAGCTGCTGCACTCGGTCAATTTGGATGTGCCGTTGATGGCAGAGCTGTCCGAGCTGCTCAGAAAGCAGGGAATAGCAGTTCCAAAGGACATTATTACAGAGGAAAAGATGGTAGAATACATATGTCAATAAAGGTAGAGCATTTAACACATATATATGACAAGGGGATGCCGACAGAGTCGGTGGCATTGAGCGATATCAGCTTCTCGGCGGAGGACGGTCAGCTTATCGGAATCATTGGGCATACAGGCTCCGGCAAATCAACCCTGCTCCAGCATCTCAACGGACTGCTCAAGCCGGATGAGGGCAGAGTAATCATAGGAGATACGGACATAACAAGACCCGGCGTATCCATGGTCGAGATACGCAAAAGGATAGGCTTGGTATTCCAGTATCCCGAATATCAGCTTTTTGAGGAAAGCGTAGCCAAGGATGTCGCATTTGGACCGAAGAATCTCGGACTGTCCCGGGAGGAAATCGAGGAAAGAGTCAAGGAGGCACTTGAGCTGGTCGGCTTGGACTACGAGGCGATAAAGGATCGTTCCCCGTTCGAGCTGTCAGGCGGACAAAAGCGGAGGGTTGCCATAGCCGGCGTTGTTGCAATGCGGCCGGAGGTTTTGATATTGGACGAGCCGACTGCGGGACTGGATCCTAAGGCGCACCAGGATATACTCGATATGGTGCGAGAGGTACACAGGCGTACCGGAAACATCACGGTATTTGTGTCACATAATATGGCTGATATAGCGCAAATGTCCGATAAGGTCATCGTAATAGACAACGGAAGGCTGGTAATCGAGGGAAGCCCAAGGGAGGTTTTTTCGCAAAAGTCAGAGCTCGACCGTGTAGGTCTTGAGCTTCCGCCTATCACGGCATTCACCGAGGGTCTGAGAGACAAGGGTGTAGCTCTTTCAGACACAATCTTGGATATATCGCAGGCTGCCGACGAAATTGCGGCATACCTGAAGAAAAAATCGGAGGAGGGCTTGAGGAAAGCCCAAAGTAAAAACATATGATAAGAGATATAACACTGGGCCAATATTTTCCGGGAAATTCACCGATACACAAGCTGGATCCGAGGGTAAAAATAACAGCCACGCTGCTGTTTATAATAGAGCTGTTTATAGTAAACAGCTTTGTAGGCTTTGCTACCGCAGCAATCGTGCTGGCGATATTGGTAGCGATCTCCGGAGTTCCCGTAAGCTACATAGTCAGAGGGCTGAAGCCTATCATAATAATTCTGCTGTTTACATTTACACTCAACATCTTTATGATAAACGGTGAGGTGATATGGAGCTGGTGGATATTGCGTATAACAAAGGAAGGAATCAGGACAGCCGTTTTTATGGCTATCAGGCTGATTCTGCTTATAATAGGCTCGTCATTGCTGACCCTGTGCACCGCGCCTCTGAGCCTGACAGACGGAATTGAGAGGCTGCTGTCGCCGTTCAAGCTGATCGGTCTGCCTGCGCACGAGATCGCTATGATGATGACCATTGCACTGCGCTTCATACCGACTTTGCTTGAGGAAACAGACAAAATAATGAAGGCACAGCAGGCGAGGGGTGCCGACTTTGAGTCGGGAAAGCTGATGCAAAGAGTAAAAAGCCTCATTCCGATTTTGGTTCCGCTTTTTGTGAGTGCCTTCAGAATCGCAAATGATTTGGCTATGGCAATGGAAGCAAGATGCTACCGAGGCGGAAAGCACAGAACAAGGATGCATGAAATGAAGCTCAAGGGGAGGGATTATCTTGCATTCCTGCTTCAACTGCTGTTCCTGGCGGTGATAATAGCAGAAGCAAGACTGATTTAGAGGACGGAGAAGGATGAGGCAGAGAAACATAAAAAATCTTGACGAGAGGATAGCGGCAAGCTCCGCACGACTGGTAGAGGACCCGTGTAGCCTCAAGGGACATTGGTCGGAGCTTTTCGGAAACGACAGACCTATATATCTCGAGATAGGCTGCGGCAAGGGCGACTTCATAATCAGTCATGCCAAGGCAGAGCCTGAGTGCAATTTCATCGCCTGTGAGGGGCAAGCCTCCGTAGTGCTGCGTACACTCGAGAAGGCAGAAGCAAACGAAAGTGACAATCTGAGAGTGTTTATTGCGTATGTGCATGACCTGAGCGATTATTTTGAGCGTGGAGAGCTGTCGGGTATATACCTCAACTTCAGCGACCCGTGGCCAAAGGCACGGCACAGCAAGCGCAGACTGACATATCGCAGCTACCTGCGGAATTATAAGGAGCTGCTGTCCGAGGACGGATTTATTGAGTTCAAGACGGATAACGACGGACTTTTTGAATTTACGCTCGAAGAAATCGCAGAGTGCGGCTATGAGATAGTTGAGATGACCCGTGACCTGCACGCCAGCCTTGCGCCTGTCGCAGACTCGACGGACGAGGGCTCATATGCAGCCAAATCGCGCACCTTCAAGACTGAATACGAAAAGCGCTTTATAGAATGCGGAAAAAACATAAGCTTTGTTCGTCTGTAGTCGCAGGCGAACATTTTTGTGAATTTAAAAAAACTAAGGCAAGGCAGTAAAAGAAGAAAGAAAGGCGGAGCAAAGGAATGGGAAAAAAGAAGCTTTTGATTGTTGTAGATTATCAGAACGATTTTGTGGTAGGCTCGCTCGGCTGCCCGCAAGCCGCTGCGATTGAAGAAGCACTTGCGGCAAAAATAAGAGAGTATCGAA
>CAZQSP010000061.1:0-6123 GCA_964596085.1 uncultured Oscillospiraceae bacterium | reverse complement strand
TGCTCGTCCGAGGACGACTGCGAAACCAAGGCTAAGGTTTGCAGCACAGGCTGTCTGTTCTGTGAAGACTGCAAATCCAACTGCCCTAACTTAGCTATCTATGCAGACGGTACTCACACGGTTATCGATCCTGAAATCTGTGAAGACTGCCATGTATGTCAATATGTATGTCCAAGAAATGTTATCAAGGAAATGGAAGTTCCGGAATACATTTTCATGCAGCGTGAAGCTCTGGGCATCAAGGAAGGAGAATAAACATGAGAAAATTAAAAACTATGGACGGAAACGCCGCTGCTGCTCATGTTGCTTATGCGTTCTCTGAGGTTGCTGCAATCTACCCGATTACACCTTCCTCACCTATGGCAGAAAACATGGACGAATGGGTTTCCCAGGACAGAACCAATATCTTTGGTGAAAAAGTAAAAATCGTAGAAATGCAGTCCGAGGCGGGTGCTGCGGGTGCGGTTCACGGTGCTATCGCAGCAGGTGCACTGACATCTACCTTCACAGCTTCTCAGGGCTTGCTTCTGATGATTCCAAATATGTATAAATTAGCCGGCGAACAGACTCCTACTGTTTTCCATGTAGCTGCTCGCTGCGTTGCAACTCATGCTCTTAACATTTTCGGCGATCACTCCGATGTTATGGGCTGCCGTCAGACAGGCTTTGCAATGCTCGCATCGAACTCCGTACAGCAGGCTATGGACCTTGCGGCTGTTGCTCACCTCAGTGCAATCGGCGGACACCTGCCGTTCCTGCACTTCTTCGACGGTTTCAGAACCTCTCACGAGCAGCAGAAGATCGAAACCTGGGATTACGAGGATCTGAAAGAAATGGTTGATTGGGATGCACTCAAGGCCTTCAAGGCTAATGCACTCCACCCTAACCACCCTCATACAATGGGTTCCGCAGAACAGCCGGAAACCTTCTTCCAGCACAGAGAGGCTTGTAACGTTGTTTATCGTGAGACTCCTGATCTGGTCAACGAATATATGCAGAAGGTCAATGCTAAGATCGGTACTGACTATAAGCCGTTCAACTACTACGGTGCTCCTGACGCAACAGAGGTCATCGTTGCTATGGGCTCAATCTGCGAATGTGCGGAGGAGGTTATCGACTACCTGAACGCTAAGGGCCACAAGGTAGGTATCATCGAGGTTCACCTTTACAGACCTTGGTCGAACAAGTACCTCTTCAATGTAATGCCTAAGACTGTCAAGAAAATCGCTGTTTTGGACAGAACCAAGGAACCGGGCGGCCTCGGCGAGCCTTTGTTCCTGGATATGGTTGCTGCTATCAGAGGCACCGAGTTTGAAAACTGCTTTATCGCAGGCGGCAGATACGGCCTCGGCTCCAAGGATGTACAGCCGGGTGATGTGCTTGCTGTATTTGAGAATCTTTGGGCAGATGAACCTAAGAAGGAATTTACACTTTCCATCTTTGACGATGTTACAAGGCTTTCAATTCAGGGCTCCGAAAATCCCGATGTTGCTCCTAAGGGCACAAAGGCTTGTAAATTCTGGGGTCTTGGTGCTGACGGTACCGTTGGTGCAAACAAGAACTCCGTTAAGATCATCGGCGACCACACTGACAAGAAGGCTCAGGCGTACTTCCAGTATGACTCCAAAAAATCCGGCGGCGTAACTATTTCTCACCTGAGATTCGGTGACGAGCCTATCAAGTCCACCTACTACATCAAGCAGGCAGACTTCGTAGCTTGCCACAACTCCGCTTACCTTTACAAATATGAAATGGTTCAGGATGTAAAACCGGGCGGCTTCTTCCTGCTTAACTGCGTATGGGACGATGCTGAGCTCGAGGAAAAGCTTCCGGGTCAGGTTAAGAGATACATCGCTCAGAACAACGTACAGTTCTACACCTGCGATGCGGTTTCTCTCGCCAAGGAAATCGGTCTTGGTGCTAGAAGAACCAACTCCATTTTGCAGGCTGCATTCTTCAAGCTGGCTGACATTATTCCTATTGATGAGGCTGTCGGCTATATGAAGGACGCTATCAAAAAGACCTACGGCAGAAAGGGTCAGAACATCGTTGATATGAACTGTGCCGCTGTAGATGCAGGTATCACTCATATTCACAGGGTTGAAGTTCCTGAAGGCTGGAAAACAGCTGAGGACGATGCTCCTGCTGCTGCTTTGGTAGGACGTGATCAGCTTCACACCGAGTTCCTCAACGATATCCTCGTTCCTACAGGAAACCTCACTGCCGACAATGTTCCTGTATCCAAGTTCTTGTCCACAGCTAACGGCATGATGCCTGCCGGCACCGCTGCCTATGAAAAGCGTGGTATCGCAGCAGACCTTCCGCACTGGAACATGAAGAACTGTATGCAGTGCAACTGGTGTTCATATGTTTGTCCTCACGGTGTAGTAAGACCGTTCGTGCTTAGCGCAGACGAGGCAGAGGGCGTTTCCGATACCGCTGCTATGAAGGGTGCCAAGGAATACAAGTTCACTCTCGGCTTCTCCCTCATGGATTGTACCGGCTGCGGCTCCTGTGCTGAGGTTTGCCCTGCAAGAAACAAGGCTATCACAATGGCACCGGCAGAGGACGAATTCATGCATGCACAGCAGGCTAAATTCGACCACTTATATAAAGATATCGACGAAAAAGAAGTTCCGTTCAAGGACGACACGGTTAAAGGTTCCCAGTTCAAGACTCCGCTCATGGAATTCTCGGGTGCTTGTCCGGGCTGCGGCGAATCTCCGTATGCTAAGCTCATAACTCAGCTCTTCGGTGACAGAATGTTTATCGCCAACGCTACAGGCTGCTCCTCCATTTGGGGTGCATCCGCTCCTTCCACTCCTTACACAGTAAATAAGGAAGGCAAGGGTCCTGCTTGGGCTAACTCCCTGTTCGAGGACAACGCAGAATTCGGTTTCGGTATGGCAACTTCCATGAACGCAAGAAGAAACGAGCTTAAATCCGCAGCAGAAAGACTGTACGATGTAATCGGCGTTCCTGCAAAGGCTTGGGTTGCTTCCATGAACGACGCTAAACAGGCTGAGGTTACAGGCAACATTCTCCTTGCAGAGGCAGAAAAGCTTGCAGACACCAACGAGGACGCTAAGTATGTAGTAGAAAACAAAGACATGCTGATTAAGCCGTCAATGTGGATCTTCGGCGGTGACGGTTGGGCTTACGACATCGGTTACGGCGGTGTTGACCACGTACTTGCTTCCGGTGAAAATGTAAACATCATGGTATTTGATACCGAGGTTTACTCCAACACAGGCGGTCAGTCCTCCAAGGCAACACCTATCGGTGCTGTTGCAAAATTCGCAGCCTCCGGTAAGGCTGTAAAGAAGAAAGACCTCGCTCAGATTGCTATGGCTTACGGTTATGTATATGTAGCTCAGATCGCTATGGGTGCTAACCCTGAACAGACTCTGAAGGCTCTCCGTGAGGCAGAGGCTTACGACGGTCCTTCCCTTATCATCGCATATGCTCCTTGTATCAACCACGGTATCAAAGCCGGCATGAACAAGTCGATGCTCGAAATGAAGAAAGCAGTACGCTCCGGCTACTGGAATCTGTTAAGATACAACCCTGCTCTGGCAGCAGAAGGCAAGAACCCATTGTCCATCGACAGTGCGGCTCCTACCGAAAGCTATCAGGACTTCATCAAGGGTGAGGTTCGTTACAACTCCCTTGAGCTGAAGTTCCCTGAAAGAGCAGAAAACCTCTTTGAAAAGGGTGAAGAAATGGCTCTCGACAGATACAAGACTCTCAAGCATCGTCAGGACAGCTTTGAGAAATAGAAAGGAGGATGATTTGCATGAAAAGGTTTGAAGTAACATATAAAAGAAGACTTAACGACAACATGGTATGGCTGAAAATCTACGCACCGCTTGTTGCTCGTAAAGCTCGGCCGGGTCAGTTCATCATTCTTCGTACTGATGAACTAGGTGAAAGAATCCCTCTCACCATGGCAGGTCACAATGAAAAAGACGGAACCATTGATTTGATTTATGCCGCAGTTGGCAGAACCACGATGCTCATGGATCAGCTCGAAGTAGGCGACTGCTTTGCTGATATCGTAGGTCCTCTCGGCAAGCCGACACACATGGACGGACTCAAAAGAGTCTGCGTAGTCGGCGGCGGTACAGGTAACGCTCTCGCATATCCGCTGGCTTGCGGTATGCACGACTACGGCGTTGAAACCGTTATGATCGAAGGTTTTAAGAATAAGGATTTGGTAATCCTCGAGGACGAATTCCGTGCAGGCGTTGACAAGCTTTATGTAATGACCGACGACGGAAGCTACGGCGAAAAGGGCTTCACAACAGCTAAGCTCGAGGAGCTTATCCAAGCAGGCGAGAAATTCGATGAAGTCATCGCAGTAGGTCCTCCTATGATGATGAAGTTCACCTGCCAAATCGCTGAAAAGTATGGTATCCCTTCTGTTGCATCTCTGACCGCATACATGATCGACGGTACAGGAATGTGCGGCGGCTGCAGATGCAGAATCGGCGGCGAGGATAAATTCGTATGTGTAGACGGCCCTGAATTTGACGGTTCTTTGGTAGACTGGGACGACCTCATCAAGAGATCGAACTACTACAAGGATCAGGAAGCTGAAGACAGAGCTCATGTCTGCAGACTGACAGGAGGTGTTCGTTACCATGATTAATTTAGTGAATAAACAAAACGCTATGCCTGAACAGGCTCCTGATGTAAGAAACAAAAACTTCTTGGAAGTATGTACAGGTTATACTGAAGACATGGCAATCAGAGAGGCAATGCGTTGTCTGAGATGCCGCAAAAAACCTTGTGTTTCCGGTTGTCCGGTAAATATCAAGATTCCTGATTTCATCGCTAAGGTCGCAGAGGGTGACTTCGAGGCCGCTTATGAAATCATTTCCGAGGACAGCTCACTTCCTGCAATCTGCGGTCGTGTTTGCCCTCAGGAAAACCAGTGCCAGGGTCAGTGCGTTCAGTGTGCGAAGGGCGAATCCGTTGCTATCGGTCGTCTTGAAAGATTCGTAGCTGACCGGCATGCTGCAAGCTTCGGTGACGAAGAAATTACTCCTGTAGAAGGAAACGGTCATAAGGTTGCTATCATCGGTGCAGGTCCTGCGGGTCTTGCATGTGCAGGCGATCTTATCAACAAGGGTTATGAGGTTACTGTTTACGAAGCACTGCACAAGACAGGCGGCGTACTCGTTTACGGTATCCCTCAGTTCAGACTTCCTAAGGAAATCGTTGCCGCAGAGGTTGCAAAGCTCGAGGCTAAGGGCGTTAAATTCGTAACCGATGCTGTTGTCGGTCGTGCTATCACCGTTGATGAGCTGATGAAGGAAGAAGGCTACGAATCCGTATTTATCGGTACAGGTGCAGGACTTCCGTCATTCATGCATATTCCGGGCGAAAACCTCATCGGTGTATGCTCAGCTAACGAATACCTGACTCGTATCAACCTGATGAAGGCTTATCTGCCTGAATATGATACTCCTATCATGCACGCAGACAAAATTGCCATCGTCGGCGGCGGCAATGTAGCTATGGACGCTGCTCGTTGTGCTAAGAGAATGGGCGCGAGCGAGGTATATATCATCTACCGTCGAAGCATGGAAGAGCTTCCTGCAAGAGCAGAAGAGGTTCACCACGCTATGGAGGAGGGTATCATCTTCAAGCTGCTCAACAACCCTGTTGAGATTCTCGGCGACGAAAACGGCAATGTAAGAGCTATCGAATGTGTTGAAATGGAACTCGGCGAAGCTGATGCATCAGGCAGAAGAAAACCTATCGTTAAAGAAGGTTCCAACTTCGAAATTCCTGTAGATATGGTAATCATGTCCATCGGTACCAAGCTGAACACTCTCATTCTCGACACGACTGAAAATCTTGAAGCTAACAAGAAGGGCGGTATCGGAACCGACGATGCGGCTGCTACCAACCGTGAAGGCATCTTCGCAGGCGGTGACGCTGTAACAGGTGCGGCAACCGTAATCAAAGCTATGGGAGCAGGCAAAACCGCTGCCGCAAGCATTGACGAATACCTGTCGAACAAATAGCAAATAGTACAGTTTGCGGTCGCACCGCTCCCTAACCACCTAAGCCGAGCGGAGCGACTGTGCGAAAGGGCGGCAATCAAATCCGCTG
>CAZQSP010000060.1:0-6132 GCA_964596085.1 uncultured Oscillospiraceae bacterium | reverse complement strand
AGTGTCACCGCCATCTTGATTATCTCAGCCATGCCGCAGGCAAGCTGCCTGTCGTCCAGCGTTTTCAGAACCTCCGGATCTATCAGCACTCCCTTCGGCTGATAAAAAGCCCCGATTATGTTTTTTACACCCATAAAATCTATTGCGGTCTTGCCGCCCACCGAGGAATCCACCTGCGAAAGCAGGGTAGTCGGAATATTGTAAAAATCAATGCCTCTCATATAGCAGGATGCCGCAAAGCCTGATATGTCGCCGACCACACCGCCGCCGACCGCTATCACGCAGTCGTGCCTGTTCATATTGCCTTGGAGCATAGCTGCACAGATACCCTTGAGGGTATCGAAATTCTTCGACTCCTCGCCCGTCGGAAGGCTGAAAATCACGCTCTCACCGCACTGAGCTGCCACAAGCTCCGCATATTCGGTCGGCACACCGCTGTCGGTCACTATCAAAGCCCTTCTTCCCTCGCGCTTCAGCTCCCAAAGCCTGCCGACCCGGGCAAGTGCTCCGCGCTCCACTACTATATCGTAGCTGCCGCTTGCTGCGTTCATCGTCAAAATCATTTTTCTTCCTCCTTGCCGCAGTCGTTCAGATTTTGATACGAGCCTACTATCTTTATCCTGTCACAGCAATGCTTCATTTCCTCTATGCAGCGAATGCCATCCTCACCGTAAATATCTCCCTCAGCCTCCACGTAGAAGTAATACTGCCACAGCAGCTCCTTCATTGGTCTGGAACGCAGGGTGCGCATATTGAAGCCGTGTCTGCCGATGATGCTCAGTGCCTCTGCAAGTGAGCCTGCCTCATTGCGCGCCGTGAACAAGAGCGAGAAAAACGGCTTGCCGCCGTGATCGGCTGCCCTGCTGTCCACCCTGGAGAAAACGGCAAATCTCGTCGTATTTGTGCGGTCATCATTGATGCCTCGTGCAATCACCGAAAGCCCCATTTTCTCTGCGCTTTCCGCACTGGCTATAGCCGCCGTGCTCCTGTCATTCTTCTCCTTTACAAATGCCGCCGCCAAAGCCGTGTTGGAATACTCGACCTCCTTGAGTCCGTGCTCCTTGATGAAGCTCGAACACTGCGAAAGCGCCTGCGGATGAGTTACCACCGTCTTAACATCGCTTAAAGTCGTACCCTCCAAGCCGAGCAAATCATGTGTAACCGCCAGGTCATACATACCGTTTACGAACAGGGCTCCGAAAAACATAAGGTCGTTCACCTGATCCACATCTCCGGCAAAGCTGTTTTCCACCGGAAGCACCGCACAGTTGCAGTCACCGTTTTCGACCGCCTCATAAGCCTTCTTGAAGCTTCCGAACGCCACCTTCTCCGATGTCGGAAAAATCTTCGATGCCGCTATATGCGCAAAAGCCCCCTCTGTACCGCAGTATGCCACGCGAAGTCCGCTCAAAAGCCTGCTCTGATATTTTCTCGAAAGCTCCATCAGCTTCTTTTGAAAGCCAAAATAATATGACTGCAGCTCCGTATCGCCTATACGCCGCATTCCGTCTTGCAAAAGCTGTTCCTCACGCTGTGCATCGTAAATAGGCAGGCTGCTTGCCTCCTTGTATGCCGCAACCTCCGCCGCCAGCCTCATTCTCTGCTCAAATAGCCTTGCCAGCTCCACATCCGTCCTGTCTATATCCTGTCTTATCTCTGTCAAGCTTCTGATTTTTTTTTCTGTCATATGCCTTGTCCTCCGATTGCGCTCCGTCGAATCGGACACTCTCCTTTACTGTAAATTTATCTGCAAAAACTACAAGGGCAGCCATAAAGACTGCCCTTACATGAATAAAATAAAAAAGCTAAATATATGCTATCGCTTCAATTTCTATCAAAGCGCCCTTCGGAAGCTTCGACACCTCTACCGCAGAGCGTGACGGGAACTGTCCGCTGAAAAATTCGGCATATACCTCGTTCATTTTGGAAAAGTCATCCATACTGTTCATAAAACAGGTAGTCTTTATTACCTTGTCAAGTCCGCTGCCTGCTGCCTTGAGAACCTCTGCCAGATTGCGAAGCACCTGTGCTGTCTGTTCCTCAATGCCGCCTTCAACGATATATCCTGTAGCCGGGTCAATAGGAATCTGACCCGAGGTAAAGACGAGCTCGCCTATTATATTTGCCTGCGAATACGGTCCGATTGCCGCAGGAGCATTTTCTGTTGCTACTATCCTTCTCATTATATTCCTCCCGAATTTTTCCGCTGATTCGACAAGCAGGACTCTTGATCCTTGCTCACTCTCCTCTTTTCCTATTCTAACCGTTTTTTTGTTGTAATTCAACAGTTTTTTTGAGTTTTTTTCTAATTATTACATAACAAACTATATGGGCTGCCGTGGTTATGCTCCAGGTTACCGGATACGAGACATACACATACTCGATGTGATGAAAGGCCGGAAGCTGACATACCGTAAGTATCCACGCTATTCTCAGCACGCAGGCACCCATAAGCGAGGTTATCATCGGCACTATCGAATATCCCAGACCTCTGATCATACCCGTCATCGTGTCCATCAGTCCGCAGAGAAAATACGGCAGGCAGATGAACATCAGTCGCTTCATACCCTCCTCCACCACTGTCGGACTTGTGGTATATATGCCGAGAAGCGGTCTGCCGAAGATATATGTCAGACCTCCCATACAAGCACCGGTCACTATAACGCAGGAAACCGCACAGATCAAGACCCTTCTAACTCTCTCCTGCTTTCCTGCACCCACATTCTGACTCGTGAAGGAAATTGCCGCCTGCGAAAAAGCATTCATTCCAAAATATGTAAAGTTCTCAAGATTGGACGAGGCAGCGCTGCCTGCCATAACATACTTGCCGTAGCTGTTTATCGAGGACTGAATTATTACGTTTGAAAGTGCGAAAAGCATACCCTGAAAGCCTGCCGGCAGTCCGATTTCCAAAATCAGCTTGAGCTTGCGTTTGTCTATATGCAAAAGTCTCTTGTGCAGTCTGAACGCATCCGTCTCCCTGCAAAGGCAGCGAATTATCAGGGCTGCCGACACACACTGTGAAAGCGAGGTTGCAAGTGCCACGCCTGCCACATCCATGTGCAGCACTATTACAAAAAACAGATTCATCATCACATTCAAAACGCCTGCCGTCGCAAGGTATATCAAGGGTCTTGCCGTATCTCCCTTGGCGCGCAGCACGGCCGCACCGAAGTTATACAGCATCATCGCCGGCATACCTGCAAAATATATTCTCATATACAAGGCAGAAAGCGGCAGTATCTCCTCGGGCGTTCCCATCAAACCCAGGACAAACCCGGAGATGGCTATACCGATGACAGCAAGCGCAGCTCCGCAGACTATGCTCAGCATTACCGAGGTGTGCACGGTTCTGCTCACATCCTTGTCCTTCCTCGCACCGTAGTATCTTGCCGTCAGCACATTCGCACCAATGGAAAGTCCCACAAAGAGATTTACCAGCAGGTTTATCAGCGAGGAGGTCGCGCCTACCGCCGCCAGAGATGCATCCCCCGCAAATCGCCCTATTACTATGATATCCGCCGCATTGAACAGAAGCTGCAGGATGCTCGAACCCATCAGCGGCAGCGTAAACAGGAGCATCTTTTTCAAGATCTGTCCCTCTGTCATATCCATCGAATACTTCGGCTTTCCCATTCCTCTGTCCTTTCTTAACTCTGCTCTTGCATTGATTGTTCTGCTACATTCTATTCTATACCATCTCCGGAGCTTTCTCAATCCGTTTTTTTATAAATTGAGCGGATTGCGACCCGGCGACTGATGACAGCCTCCGCAGATACCGCCTCCGAGGATAGCTCGTCCCGTACATTTGCAACAAATATATAGGCAAAGATTGAAAAAGCGAAGCCTTTATGCTATACTGTAGCTGATATACAAAATCTGACGAAAGGCGAAAGGCTTTATAAATCAAAGCTTTTCGGATAGGTAGAGATAAATATGAAATTAGGTATCGTAGGCTTGCCGAACGTCGGCAAAAGCACCTTGTTCAATGCCATCACCAAGGCGGGCGCAGAGGCAGCAAACTATCCCTTCTGCACGATTGAGCCGAATGTCGGCGTGGTGACGGTTCCCGATGCACGCATCACAAGGCTTCATGAGATTTACAATTCCAGAAAAACCATATATGCGACCATCGAATTTTGTGACATTGCAGGTCTTGTAAAGGGTGCGGCTCAGGGCGAGGGACTCGGGAACAAATTCCTCGGTCACATTCGCGAGGTTGAGGCCATCGTACACGTCGTACGCTGCTTTGAAAACGACAATATCGTACACGTAAACGGCAAGGTAGATCCTGCCGGGGATATAGATACAATAAATACTGAGCTTCTGCTCAGCGATATGGAGATAATGGAGCGCCGACTTCAGAAGGCCGAGAAGAACGCAAAGTTTGACAAATCCGCAAGAGACGAGCTTGAGCTTCTCAAGCGAGTTTACGATCACCTTTCCGAGGGCAAAAATGCGCGCTCGATGGAGCTGGACGAGGACGAAGCAGAATTTGTAAAGACCATCGGCTTGCTCTCGTACAAGCCTATCATATATGTTGCAAATGTGTCCGATGACGGTGTTGCCGATGCCGAGGCAGGCAAGAATCCTTACGTTGAAACGGTTCGCGGAATCGCTGCAGCAGAGAATGCCGAGGTAGTGGTAATATGCGCGGAAATTGAGGCCGAAATGGCAGAGCTTGACGACGAGGAACGTAAAATGTTCCTCGAGGAGCTCGGTATCGAAGAAGCCGGACTTGATAAGCTGGTCAAGGCATCCTATGCGCTGCTCAATCTGATTTCCTTCTTGACTGCCGGCGAGGACGAATGTCGCGCTTGGACCATCAAACGAGGAACCAAGGCTCCGCAGGCTGCCGGAAAGATACATACAGACTTTGAACGCGGCTTCATCCGTGCCGAAACCATCGCCTATGACAAGCTTATGGAGGTGGGCGGCTCAATGAGTGCTGCCAAGGAAAAGGGCTTCCTTCGCTCCGAGGGCAAGGAATATGTAATGAAGGACGGGGATATTGTGAACTTCCTCTTTAATGTATAAAAAAGAAAGAGCTTGAGCCTTACAGCTCAAGCTCATACATGATCATAGCTATTGCTGCCAATCCGGCAGTTTCTGTCCTGAGGATCGTTTTTCCGAGGGTCACAAGCTCTGTGCCTATGCCGCAGAGCTTTTCTGTTTCTTTGTCGCTGAAGCCGCCCTCAGGTCCGATTATGACGGCAATACGAGGCTGCGCAGGCTTTTGGCAGCTTGCAAATTCACGCAGGCAGTCCTTCATCGTGCGCTTTTCTTCATTCTCGTATGGGCAAATGACAAGCTCGCTGCCGCCCTCGCAAAGCTCCTTTAGCATATCCGCAAAGCCTATAGGCTCTCTGACCTGCGGTATCATACTCCGCTTACACTGCTTAACCGCTTCGTCGCTTATCTTCTGCCAGCGCGAAAGCTTTTTCCCGAACTGACCCTTGTCTACGACCACCGTACGCTCCATAAAAACCGGCACTATCGTATCCACGCCCATTTCCACGGTTTTCTGTATTATCGTTTCCATTTTCGCCGCCTTCGGTATTCCCTGGTAGAGCGTAACTCTCGTCCTCGGTTCTCGTGCCGCCTTCTGCTTATCCAAGATTTTCAGCACGACGGAGTCCTCTCCTATTTGAGCTATCTCCGTTTCATATTCCCAGCCGCCACCGTCGGATATACACACGGGATCACCCTTTTTTGCGCGCAAAACCTTGGTAAGGTGGCGGATATCCTCCGCCTTTTCTATATAAATATTTGCTCCGATAATTGCCTCGGGCTCCACAAAAAATTTAATCATATCAAAATCTCCTAAAGCTCAGCAACGATGGCACACCACATTCCATCCTCCTTGACCTCCAAAAGCCTAAAGCCGAGCGAGCTCATCGTGTCCGCAACCAAGACTTCTTTTTCCGTCAATATTCCCGAGGAAATATAGATGCCGCCCGGAAGCAGGTGTTTCGCAGCATCCTTGCTCAGCATCATCACCAGGTCAGCCATCAAATTTGCAACTATTATATCTGCCTTGAAGTCTATGCCCTTAGTCAAATCGCCGTACTGCGCCCGTGCAGTTTTCTGTACGCCGTTTCGCAAAATGTTTTCCTTGGCAATATCCACCGC
>CAZQSP010000059.1:0-6389 GCA_964596085.1 uncultured Oscillospiraceae bacterium | reverse complement strand
CGGATTTCATAGACCTGTTTTTGATAGGTGATGGTGAAAAAGCATTACCGACATTTGTGGAAAAGTATATTGAATGCAAAAAAGCCGGTATGTCCAAGGCAGAAATCCTCAAAGAAGCCTCTCAGCTTGAGGGTGTTTATGTTCCGTCACTTTATGAGGTAAAATATAACGACGATGGAACGATAAAAGAATTATGTAAACTTTATGACAAGGCACCGATGCCGGTAAAAAGAGCCATACTTCCGTCGGTGGAGGACGTGGATTTTCCTGTAAAACCGATAATCCCGATGGTCGAGGCTGTACACGACAGAGCTGTGGTGGAGACCTTCAGAGGCTGCACGAGAGGCTGCCGTTTTTGCCAGGCAGGCATGATATACAGACCTGTTCGCGAAAGAAAAAAGGATACGGTATTAAGACTCGCCAAGGAGCAGCTTGAAAATACGGGGCACGATGAGCTTTCGCTGCTTTCGCTTTCCACAAGCGATTACTCGTGCTTCGAGGATATGACGATGGAGCTTATCGACTATACCAAGGCAGAAAACGTATCGCTTTCGCTGCCGTCACTCAGAATAGATCGTTTTGCCTTCGATGTTCTTAACAAAATACAGGAATACAAGAAATCAGGGCTTACCTATGCTCCGGAGGCAGGAACACAAAGACTGCGTGATGTTATAAACAAGGGTGTGACCGAAAACGACATTTACGAGTCTATCGAGCAGGCATTGGAGCTGGGTTGGAAGCATATCAAGCTGTACTTTATGATAGGACTTCCGACCGAAACCTACGAGGATTTGGACGGAATAGTTGAAATTGCAAAGAAGATAAAGGAGCTGAACTATAAGGTAAACGGACCTAAGGGGGGCAGATTTAATCTTACCGTAAGCGTTTCTAACTTTGTACCTAAGGCGCATACGCCGTTCCAGTGGGAGGCACAGAACACTCCCGAGGAATTTGCAGCAAAGCATAATTATTTGGCAGAACGGCTAAAAATAAAGGGCGTAACCTTTAATTATCACGACAACACCACCAGTGCATACGAGGCAGTATTTGCAAGGGGTGACCGCAGAACAGGCAAGCTACTGTATGAGGCATTCAAGGCAGGCTGCAGGTTTGACGGCTGGACAGAGCACTTCAAGCCTGAAGCATGGGAAACGGCATTCAAAATGAGCGGAATCGACAAGGCTTTGTATACGACAAGAGCCAGAGACTTCGACGAGATTCTGCCGTGGGATATCATCGACAGCGGAATTTCAAAACGCTTTTTGATTAACGAGACGAAAAAAGCATACAGTGAAAAGACCACTCAGGATTGCAGGCTTGGCTGCGTAGGCTGCGGCATGAACGGCAATGTCGAATGTCCGATGGCAGCCTCGCTTGTGAAAGGCGGTGCGGCAGATGAATAACAGATATGTAATTAAGTTCACGAAAAACGGATATGTAAAATACACCTCGCATCTGGATTTACTGAGAACCTTCAAACGTGCATTCAAAAAAACCAAGCTGGGCTTGAAATATTCTCAGGGCTTCAATCCTCACCCGAAGATGGGCTTTGCACAGCCGCTTTCGCTCGGATATGCAAGCAAATGTGAGCTTATCGAGTTTGAGCTGCAGCAGCCTTGCGACTGTGAGGAGATACTCAGACGAATGAAGCACGAAATGCCGGAGGGAATAGAGCTTTTGACCTGCGAAGCACTTCCGGAGGATGGCAAATCACTGGCGGCTATGGCTGATGCTGCACTATACAAAATATGGATTCCGACTGAGCTTAACGAAGAAGAACTAAAATCCAAGCTTAAAGGCTATATGCAGCAAAGCGAAATCATTGCACTCAAGCGGCAAAAAAAGAGCAAAAAATATGAGCCTATGAATATAAAACATATGCTTAGAAGGCTTGATATTTTCAAGCTCGGCGATTTTGCTATGATCGAGGCACTACTCGACTGCGGAAGCCTGTCAAACTGCAGTCCGGAGCTTGTAATCACAAGCTTTTGTGAATTTGCCGGAATAAATACGCCGAGATATGAAATTGAAATAGAGAGAGTAAAGCTTTGCTTTGTAAACAACTTACAATTTTAGTATTGACAACCTCCTGAAAATGATGTAATATATTGTCATCAAAGGAGGTTTTTTCGTGGATAATTTTAGGAGTATTAAGAATTTCAAGGAAGAACTGAAAATTATTATTCTACAACATAGAGATATTATTAAAAAGGCTGCACTGCCGTTGCTTTTGCTTGTGGCATTACTCATATTCTTTCTTTCGGGTGAGAGTGAGGCTGTAACGCTTTCAGATAACGGAGCAGCAGAGGGTAGCTCAGCAACGGAAAGCGGAGAAGCTCCGAGCGTTTATGGGGACAGTACGGAAAGCTCGACAGCCTTGGCAGGCGCAGCAGGCTCGACTATAATCTATGTGGACATAGGCGGGGAAGTAAATTCTCCGGGTGTATACGAGCTGAGTGAGGGAACACGCTTGTTTCAGCTAATTGAAAAAGCAGGCGGTCTGACAGACGATGCCGACATAGATGTCATCAACCGTGCAGAGACTGTTTATGACGGACAGAAGATACTTATTGCAAGCACAGAGGAGACTATGAGCAGCGCAGAAAAAGCGGGAAGCAAGGCAGCGACTGATATCGGAGGCGGTGCCGCCGTCGATTCAAATTCGGCTTATTCCTCGGGAAACAGCAAGGTAAACATCAATACTGCCGGTTCCGTCGATTTGCAAACGATACCGGGAATAGGTCCGTCAAAGGCAGAAAGAATCATAGAATATCGCAGTTCTAACGGATATTTCAAAAGCATAGAGGATATAAAAAATATTTCGGGGATAGGAGATAAAACCTTCGACAATATAAAAAAATATATTACCATATAATCTATTCTGCCGTATAATTCTTTCCAATCAAGTAAACAATAGTCAAGAGGTGATTTTATGTTTACACAGAGAAGAAAGAATTACAGGATATTTATTTATACGGCGATTATAATAACGCTATGCCTTTTGATAGCAGCAATAGCGTGGCCGAAGGCACCCGATGACGGCGGTACGACTGAGCCGGGGATAGAAGCAAATGCGGATACCTCGGGCGAAAATGAGCCGGCAGATAAAAGTCTGCACGACCCTGAGGAGGATTTGCAGCCCGATGTGGACAGCTTGGCAGATTACGACCACTATGATGATGACAGCTACGATGAGGAGAAGGAGGAGGATAACTTTCCAATCGCTAAAAATGATAACATTAGCGGCGAAAATCAATCATACTATTTAGTAAAGCGAGCAGGAGATGCAATCAAGGTTTTTTTTGTTGATCGTTCCGGCAATGAGGTTGAGCTTGAAACTACAGATATTCTTTATGATATGCTGGGATATGAGGATCAAGCCTTATTTGACCAAGGCTACAGGGTATCTAGCCAAGAAGAACTTGGAGTCCTGCTTCAAGACTTTGAAAGTTAGGATGGGTTGATTTTTAGATGATGAGAAATTGGAAAAAAATCACAGGACTTTTCGTTATAACCATAGCCGTGATTGGTTTTGCCGGAGCTGCGATAAATCATTTCGGTGAAATAAGACAAACGGTTGAGCTTGTGAGCGAAAGAGTCCTTGTTCCGGGCGGACAGTCGGTTGGAATAAAAATGGACGTGAAGGGTGTTTTGGTTGTAGGGCTTGAGGAAATTGAGACAAAAAATTCCGTTGTAAGTCCGGGATACAGTGCAGGTCTGGAAATCGGCGATTTTATTACGTCAATAAACGGCAAGGAGGTTTCCTATGCTAAGGACGTATCAAAAATTGTAAACGATGCCAAGGCTCGTCAAGGCGACAAAAGTTTGAAAATAAAGGTGCTAAGGAAGCAGGAGGAGCTTAGCTTTGAGCTTACTCCTGTGTTGGATATAAACAGCGGAGAATATAAAATAGGACTTTGGGTCAAGGAAAAAATAGCAGGTATAGGTACTTTGACCTTCTACGATCCCAAGACTAATGTTATAGCCTCTCTCGGACACGGAATCTATGAGGGACAGACGGGTACTCTCTTGGAGGCAGGTGACGGGAAGCTGCTAAGAACCGAGGTCAAGTCAATTCAAGAGGGCAAGGCAGGGATGCCGGGCGAAATCAGGGGTATTTTTTACGGGGATGAACAGGCAATCGGAAGGGTAAAAAAGAACTCAAGCTTTGGTATTTATTCAAAATGCTCGGATGCTGCTCGCATAGAGACAGAAGAACCGATGGTGATGGGGTATCAAGATCAGATAGAGGTAGGTGATGCGTATATTCTTACAACTATAGACGGCAATAAGGTCGAGTCATTTGATATCAAGATAAGAAAAATAAATAAGCAAAGCAAACCGGACAGCAAAAGCATGGAGATTGAGGTTGTAGATGACAAGCTGCTCAAATCGTGCGGCGGAATAGTACAGGGGATGAGTGGCAGTCCTATCATCCAAAACAACAGAATTATAGGTGCGGTGACTCATGTGTTTGTCAACAACCCAAGCAGAGGCTACGGAATTTTTGCTGAATGGATGGTCGATGAGTGTGAAAAGATTTAGTTAAGAAAGCCCCAATATCCAGTTTTGTAACAAATTGTTAGAAATTGAAACACACAATATATTGACAAAATACTACAATATAGACGTAAAGTGATTTGCCGAAAAAAGCAAAGCGGTGTGTAAAAGGAGGATAAAATGAAAAAGATTAAAATTGGTTTGGTTGATGATAATAAGGATTTCTGTGATGTAGTTGTGGAAAACCTCTCCAAGCAGAATAATATGGAGATTATTTTTACTGCAAACGACGGATTGGAAGCTATAGAAAAACTCAACAATGGAAATTGCCCGGATATTCTTATTTTGGATCTTATTATGCCGCATCTTGACGGATTCGGAGTTTTGGAGAATTTGAACGGTATGGAGCTGAAAAATTATCCGCGCGTAATTATGACCTCTGCCGTGGGACAGGATTCGATTATTCAGAAGGCAGTTTCGCTGGGAGCGCAGTACTATCTGGTTAAGCCTATCAATATGAGTCTTTTGATAAAGCGTATCAATCAAATGAATGAGGATGCCGCTGACATCTTTGTTAACGAATCGGGCGGTAACAAGCTTAACAAGTCAATGATGCTGAGAGATTCGCTGGCTAACAACGACTTGGAGATTGATATAACAAACCTCATTCACGAGATAGGCGTTCCTGCGCATATTAAGGGCTATCAGTACTTACGCGATGCTATAACTCTCGTAGTGGAAAATATGGATCTGATGAGTGCTGTGACCAAGGAGCTTTATCCGACAGTTGCTGCGATGAACAATACCACAGCCAGCAGAGTGGAAAGGGCAATTCGCCACGCAATAGAGCTTTCGTGGAACCGAGGAAAGCTCGAAACACTGAACAAGCTGTTCGGCTATACGGTGCAGAACGATAAGGGCAAGCCGACCAACTCCGAATTTATAGCGATTATAAGCGATAAGCTGAGGCTTGAGCGCAAGGTTGGCTGATGCCGCATCACAAAAGAATTATAATAGCGGCAGTATGACCGTATATCTCAAAATCAATGATATAGGACTTACTATCTGAATTTAAGGCAGTCAAATGACTGCCTTTTACACTGCTGCGGCATTGACAGAAGATTAAATTAGACATATAATTTGTATGGTGCGGCAAACGTGATTTTACACGCAAAATAGCAGCACACAGTATATTTAACGCATACCGGAAGGGATGGATAAAAATGATTACACAGGAACAAATAGACAGAATTAACGAGCTTGCAAAAAAGAAAAAAACACAGGGCTTGACTGAGGAGGAGCAGGCAGAGCAGAAACGCCTTTACCGAGAATATATAGATGCCTTCAGAGCAAATCTGAAAGCACAGCTCGAAACCATCGAGGTAGTAGATGATGACAAGAAAGAAGTCCGCAAGATAGAAAACGAGGTCGAAAAGCTGGAAGAAACACTTGAAGAAAGCGAAAAGAAGTTCAGCTAAGAGATATGATTAAATAAAGCAGTATGCATAAAAAGTTTTTTACAAGAGCCTGAGATTTGACAAATTTCTCGGCTCTTTTGTTGTATTATGTTTAATGTGCGGAATAATGAGCTTGCGGATACTTGGGCTTATTATCCTGCGGCAAAATCCGGAATGTGTGTAAAATTCAATAAGAGGAGAAGATGAAGGGAAATTTAGGTTTGGGAAAAGGGCTGCTCATTTGTAGGAGCTGTAAACGGGGTTTGCTTAGGAAAGCAATTATTCTTCTTGTTGCCGCAGCGACGATCATGCTGCTTTCGTCAGCGACGAGAAGTGAAGGTGAAAGACTTATTATAAAGCTTGTGACAGACAGAATCGAAACGATGAACGGATATTTTGACGGAGAGTATAACTACAAGGAAGCGTGCAGTG
>CAZQSP010000058.1:0-6589 GCA_964596085.1 uncultured Oscillospiraceae bacterium | reverse complement strand
GGCACGGTGATTTCCGAGTCTACAACTACTATCGCATCACTTTTCAGGCTTCCGACATATTTATCCAGGGATACCTGTGTGAGCGAAAGCAGCAGATCCGGCAGCAGCACCTTTGTGTATGTAATCTTCCGGTCGGATACGACGGTTTCTGCCTTGGAGGAGCCGCCTCTCGCCTCGGGGCCGTATGCCTGGCACTGGACTACCTGCTTGCCGTCCTCAAAGGCTGCCTCAGCCAATATAATTGTGCCCATAATCACACCTTGACCGCCCGAGCCTGTCATTCTGATTTCAGTTCTGGACATCACCTTCCACCTCCGACTCTCTCGATTATTTTCATATACATATCGGTGTACTCCTCTTTTGCCTCACTCTGCGAAAGCCTTCCGATTATGAGCTTTCCCTCAAGCTCCTCTGCCGACATTTCTGCAGCCCTTTTTACATCAACACTGACATCTCTCTGCCACGAAAGCATTTTGACGGAATCGCCCTTCTTGTTCTTTCTGCCGTAGTATGTAGGGCAGACCGATACACCCTCGATGAGCGAAAAGCCGTGATGGCATATGCCCTCCTCGATAAGCTTGATAGCCTGAGGTGCATGATATGCGGTGCATCTTCCCGTAAATGTCGCACCGGCAGCCTCTGCAAGCCTTGGGATGTCAAAATTGTAGTCAATATTTCCGTAAGGCGCGGTCGTACCCTTTTCGCCGTGCGGCGTTGTCGGCGAATACTGTCCGCCCGTCATACCGTAAATATTGTTGTTAAATACAACTACTGTCAAATCTATGTTTCTTCTGCACGCGTGTATCAAATGATTTCCCCCGATTGCCGTTGCATCACCGTCGCCCGTGATTACGATAACCGTAAGCTCCGGATTGGCAAGCTTAACACCCGTAGCAAACGCAATAGCTCTGCCGTGTGTGGTATGCAGCGTGTTGTAGTTCATATATCCCGCAGCTCTGGACGAGCAGCCGATACCCGAAACTATTACTACCTTGTCGGGATCGAGTCCGCAGTTTTCGATTGCCTGTGCCACATCACGCATCAAAATTCCGTGACCGCAGCCCGGACACCAAATATGAGGAAGCCTGTTTACACGCATCGTTTTTTCTATCAATTTACTCGGCATATCAGTATTCCTCCTTTATCTTATTTATCACCTCTGCAGGCGTTATCGTGGTTCCGTCAATCTTGCCAAGGAAGGAAACCGGCACTCTGCCTTCTACTATGCGCTGCACCTCGAGCAGCATCTGTCCGTCATTGTGCTCCGCCACCAAAATCCGCCTCAGGTGCTTGTTATTCTTTATCACCTTGAGCAGAGCCTCCTCCGGGAATGGCCAAACCGTGATTGGTCTGAACATCCCGAGCTTGATGAAATCAAATTTGTGTGTTTCTTCTATTGCGCCCTCGACAGCTCTGGCTGTGCCGCCGAAGCAGATTATCATAGTTTCACAGTCATCACAATCAAGCTCCTCCCATTTTTGGATTCTGTCTCTCCTCATTCTGATTTTGTCGAGCAGTCTTCTTTCCTGACTGTCTGTGATGCTGTTGTCGTTTGTCGGGAAGCCGTCCAAATCGTGGAAAAGTCCCGTCACGTTGAAATGGTCGCCCCTGCCGAACGGCGCATACTCTGGCACATAATTGCCCTCCTGTACGGCGTATGCGAGCGAGCCGTTAAAGCTTCTGTCAACACGACGGTTTGATACGGTCAATTCCTCGGCAGGTATCATTTCGCAGCCCTCGCGCAGATGTCCGATAATTTCATCCATCAGGAAGATAACGGGAACTCTGAAACGCTCTGCCATATTGAAGGCTCTTACTGTTTCCGTATAGCACTCCTGAACCGATGACGGTGATATTACTATTACGGGATGATCGCCGTGAGTGCCCCACTTTGACTGCATGAGGTCGCCCTGCGAGGGTGATGTCGGCAGTCCCGTAGACGGGCCTTCTCTTTGAACATCGACGATAACGATAGGGATTTCTGCTATCGAAGCATATCCGATATTTTCCTGCTTCAGCGAAAATCCGGGACCTGAGGTCGCCGTCATCGCCTTGAGCCCTGCAACTGATGCTCCCAGAGCAGCCGCAATACCGGCGATTTCGTCCTCCATCTGTATAAACTTACCGCCCACCTGCGGCAATCTCACAGCACTTCTCTCTGCAATTTCCGTGGAAGGAGTAATAGGATAGCCCGCATAAAAACGCATTCCTGCTGCGATAGCACCCTCTACCACAGCCTCATTTCCCTGTAACAGTTGAAATCTCTTGCCCATCAGTTTTCCTCCTTCTCAATATATATCGCATAATCCGGGCAGCGCAGCTCGCACAGCCCACACAAAATACAGGAATCCGCACTGACGATACGCACCTTTTCACGTACGATGTCGAGCACCCTTTTCGGGCAAAATTCTACGCATATACCACAGCCCTTACACCATTTTGGATCAATAAGCAATTTCTTGTTATTTTCCATCTCGTTTCACCTCATAATTATCAGCATATTTTATGCAAATTTAAGTATCAACTAAATAATACCACAGAGCTGCCTCAATTCAAGGAAATAGACAAAAAAGCACTTTTTTTGTGCAAAACAATCATCTGTCGAGGGTTTTTCCTGTTTCCTGCATCCGCTTTATGATAATTTCGGTGTTCAGTCTATATGCCTCATATGGCTGAACCCTTCCCCTTGCTTCGGACCAGTAGCGTTTTTTGTGCTCGTTGAGTATTTCCTCACAGCTCAGGCCCCGTGCGATGCCTGCCTCTATGAGCTTGCGTTCTTCCTGCTGCTCTGCTGCATAATCGTCAAAAAAGCTGTACCTGTAGGCAGGAGGACAAGCACCGTAATGCGGTATTATCAGACAATCGTAATCCAAGGCCTTCAGCTTCTCCGTGGCAGCAAGGCAGTCGCTTATGGATTTGAGCGGTGCAGTGCTTATGCGTCCCGGACCTCTGAGCAGACCCGTAGATTCACTTGCAATCAATATTTTCTGCGGCAAAATATAATATGACATTGAGCAATCGGTATGCCCCTTGGTTTCGTATGCAACGATTTTCATATCGCCCAGGGATATCACCTCGCCCTCTTGCAATATCCTATCCACTCTCATGCCGTCGCTTCGTATCTCTGCCTCGCTTACGCCGTAATTGTTCTTTGCGGCAAGCCCGAGCCTTTTCATCAAGGCCAGCGCATTTTCACTCCGAAACACCCTGCCGGCTTTCTCATTTCCGCAAACCGTCGCTTCCGGCCAACGTTCCAAAATATACGGCAATGCGCCTATATGGTCGTAGTGCGTGTGTGACACCAGAATATAGTCGATTTGACGATTTTCTTCCTTTAGAGCAAGCTCGATATTAAACAGCAAATTGTCCTTGAAGCAAGCCATTCCGGTATCGTACAGAGCGGTTTTTTGCTCTCCCTTTATGATGTAGGCTTCTCCTCCCGCACCTCCGGTCACTCGAACTATACATGGCGGAAAATCAAAGCGGCTTTCGCCCGGAAAATCCTCAAAAAATCTGTCGTCGATTTCGCATTTCATATGCGCTGCGAGCTGCGGCGCTTCGCAGCTCTCCTTTGCAGCGGTCGAGCCGTGTTTTTCTCTGTATGTCTGTAAGAAGCTTGCAATAAGCAGGGCAATGATAACAAAGCCCAGATATCCTTCTGCGCTGAACATATACGCAACTATATTCTTAAAGCCGAAAAGACCGAGTACAAAGGCAAGACAGGCAGCCAAAATTATTACATATTTCTTTGCCCGACCCGAGCCAAGCCTTGTAGTAAAGCCGTAGAAATTGCTGGTTGCCGCAGAGTATATCGCAACAAAAAGTATCAGTGAATAGCAAATGCCTACGGGCCTTGAGATTAGCTGCGCATAAGAAAGCATCGGCATATCGTTTACGTCGGAAAAGCTCATATCCGTTTGCAGTGCAAGTATGATGATGAGAGCAAGCACGCCGACCATCAGCCCGCCCAATGCCGAGCCTGCCAGCGCACTTTTCTCGTCTCGTGCGTGAATGGAGGCTCCGGAAATCATCGGTATCATCGCCAGCAGATTGTAGGAGACATACAGTGCCGCCGCAAGCCACCAGCTCGGAGCCATCGCCGCAGGCTGCGGTGCTGCGTGATATCCCAAAGCCCCAAAGTCCTTGAATATGATGAGAAAGCTCGTTGCCACAGCCACCGCAAACAGCACCGGCATTATATACTTGAACACCCGAGACACACGTTCAAAGTCACCGAGCACCGTTATCACAACAAAAAAGCATATGATGATGCCGCCCACTGCCCTGTTTATTCCGTAATTTTGGTGCAGCAGGGCTCCGCCTGCCGCCGACATTGTTATCAGAACCGAAAAGAGCATTATTGACATCAATATGCTGACCGTTTTCTTTAGTCGAGGATGTCCGCTCGGTGTAATGATTGCAGCAAAATCGTTGGTATTCTTTGCACGTGCAATATATGAGGTCATATATCCGAGAAGTACAAAGCATACTGCCACAAATACCGTGCCTATTATTCCCTTAAAGCCAAAAAGCCCCATGAACTGCCAAAGCTCTCTACCCGAAGCAAAGCCTGCTCCCATGATCGCTCCGACATACATGAAGCCTACTTGTACCGCCGTCAATGCTATGTCCGTCTTATTCTTTTTTATGTATTTTTTTTTGTTGTTTTCCATCACAAATCAAATGAACGCGCCCTAAAGCCTATACCTGAGGCGTAACCTCGTTCTGTGTCTTGTATGCCAATTCCTTTATTTCTTCTCTGTTGCTGCTCAGGGTCTGATTGATGCTCTCAAAGGTTTTTTCGAGGCTTGCGTACATCTCTCCGAAATATCTCACATTCAGCTCATCCATGCTCGTCTGCATATCATAGAGCAGCTTATCGACATAGTCATAGGTTTTCATCTTGAGCAGCTTGGCGTGAAGCTCCGCATCCTGTCTTATCTCCTGCGAAAGCTTGCCTGCCCTCACTGTTATTTCATTTGTATCGACAAGATAATCCGCCTGCTTACCGGCTTCCCTGAGTATTCTTTCGTATTCGGTCTTGGCATCGGCAAGTATGCGATCTCTCTCGTCTCTTATCCACTTTGCCTGCTGTATGTCGTCGGGGAGTGCAAGTCGAAGCTCTCTTATTATATCCGTAATGTCATCGGGATCTACCATTACTTTTTTGCTCACCATCGGCACTCTGTTTGCCGTATCTATGATATCCTCCAAATCCTCAAGCAATTCCAAAACCTTCATTGTGTCTTCCATCATTTTGCCCTCCTTTTCATTTCTGCGAGTACCTGTGGAGGAACCAGCCTGGTTCCGTCTCCCCCCAGTGAAATCACCTGCTTTGCCATCGTTGAGCTGATGAACGCATACTCGGAATCCGCCATCAAAAACACGGTTTCAACCTTGTCCTTATACAAATATTGATGTAGCTGCGCCATCTGCTGCTCCGAGTCAAAATCCGTCACGCCTCTGAGCCCGCGCACGACTACATTGAAGCCGTGTGAATTTACATATTCCGCAAGCAGCCCGTTGCACATATCCACGGATACGTTCGGCAAATGCTCGGTAGTCCTGCTTATCATCTTCATTCTTTCCTCAAATGAAAAATATGAATGCTTTTCGAGATTTACCACCACGCCCACGACAAGCTCGTCAAAAATATTTGCGGCTCTTTCGATAATATCCAAATGCCCGAGTGTAAGCGGATCAAACGAGCCGGCGTACAGAGCTTTTGTAACCATATAAGACCATGCCTCCTAAAATGCCTCTAAAATTCTTCCTTTAATTGTATCATAAGCTTGTTTTATAGGCAAGCGAAGTTTCCTGCCGCAGTCGGCGCAGCTATCCGTATATCGTGATTCCGATGCTGCCGTAGCTTTTTTCTTTGAGCTTGACAAAGCCGCATATTTCATCGGCAAAGCTGTCCGAGGCAGGGTGCTCAGCCACAATAATCCCTTCCTCTGCCAAAATTTCCAGCTCCTCTATCAGCTCAAAGCATCTGTCGTAAAGTCCTTTTTTGTACGGCGGATCTACGAAAAAGATGTCGACCCTTTCGCCCCTTGCAGCCAAATAATTCAGCATTTTTTCATAATCGCCGGGAACCACCACAGACCAATCCTCTGCTCTGCACATTGCTATGTTTCTCTTGGTAAGCTCTATGCTCGCACGGGAATTGTCACTGAAATAGCATTTTTGGGCGCCTCTTGAGAGTGCCTCAAGTCCCAAATTTCCCGTTCCGCTGAAAAGATCGACGCACACCGCATCGTAAAGATTGCCCGCAATAATGCTGAACAAGGCCTCCTTAACCTTTTCCGTCGTAGGTCTTATATTATCATTTTCGGGCATTTCCAGCCTTCTTCCCTTAAAATCTCCTGTAATAATACGCATAAAAGTCCTCTTAAAAAAATTTTTCGCTTACAGTATATCACACCGAAGCCTTTTACTCAATTTCTTTTTATGTCATATTATACGCAGGCTAGGTTCATTTTTTTTCCAAGCGAAGCCAAGGGCTCCAAATTTTACATCACATATTATTTTTTGCCCGTGTCAAACTATTGGTGTAATAGGAGGTGAACAAAATGTCATTACAAGATAA
>CAZQSP010000057.1:4844-6635 GCA_964596085.1 uncultured Oscillospiraceae bacterium | reverse complement strand
CCCTCGGGCAAGGCCTTGCCCGAGGGTTTGCTGTATCAGTGAATATGCGGAGCAGCGCCCCGAGCGTATGCGGAACAGCGCCCCGCATCCACAGGGCGACTTTTTTTGACAAAATCTACAACAAAATACCCATTTTTGCTTGCCTAATACCCAAAAATATGGTAGTATTACAATGTATAACTAAATGAAAATGGGGTACGATTGCTCAAAACGCAGGATATTCGAGGCGCACCGCTACCCCGTACAATAAACATACAATATATACTTTATATATGAACACAAGGAGGTAGACATTATGTCAAAGAAGAAAACAGGCACGCTGATTGCCGCTTTACTTTTGCTGATAGTCATACTTGTGGCGGCATACTTCATATTTTTCTCGGCATCCGGCTGGGAAAGCTACGCCAAAACGGACGAATACGTCAGCGTATGCGACTATCAGAGCGTAATCAGAGACGGACAAGAGCAGTCCAAAAGCCAAGATGATATTTGGACGGAAATCATAGCATATTCCGAAGCCAAAAAATATCCGAAGAAAGAGCTCGAAGAGCTCAAGGCTGAAAATCTCAAAAGCTATACAGAATTAGCAAACAATTCCGGGTACGACGACGTAAACGAATTTTTGGAAAAAGAAATGTCGCTTACACCGGAGCAATTCGACGAAAACTCAGAATTTTTCTGCAAGCATAAAATCGCAGAGACACTCGTTCTCTACAGAATCGCAAACCTGGAGGGAATCGAAGTCACAGAGGAAGCCTACGCAGAATACCTCGACGGGCTTATGGAGCTCAACAGCTTCACAGACGAAAGCTTCCGCGAGCTGTACGGCAAAAGCTTCCGAGAGTACGCAGACGAAGTAGGCATGAAAGAAACATACCTGCTCGAGCAAGTCAAAGCAAAGCTGTTTGCATAGAAACACAGGCAAACAGGAGGCACACAGAATAGCGGTTCGGCAGGCAAAGAAAAGCCCTGCATCGAGCCGGGCGCAACAGCGCAAGACGCAAAACGCAAAACAATACTGATACAACGCAAAAAGCGTGACAATACATCAGCTCCGGGGAGGCGGCTTACGACAATGCCGACAAGCCGCAGAGAGCTTCGATAATTTGAGGAGGAAAACATGACCAGATTAACGCAGAACAAGATACTGGCACGAATACTGACGATCTTGATAAGCTTCGTTATGGTGACCGGTTCCATGAATATCACAGCCTATGCCGAGGGGGACATGGGCATAGTTACAGGAGTCTATGTCGACATGCTGGCGGCAGACGAATACGGCAATGTTCCGATGACAGGCAGCAATTCATACGGAATCCCGGAAATTGCTATGGGTAAGGCGGGCTATTTTAAGCTAAAATGCGGAGGAGCATCTATCAGCAACCGCATATTTGCTGTAAGAATAGATTTACCGAACAACCTGATGGAAGATGAAAACGGCAACTTTGCAAGTCGCCTGACAAGCTTCACAAAAGTCGGGGATGTCATATCCACAGGCGGAACAACCGACGATACGGAGATTACCCTGAACAAAGACAGCAAGGGTTATTATCTGTCGTTTGAATTTGGCAACGGACAGACCTTTGAAACAAATCTACCGGTAATATTTCCGAACGGTGTGTCGGGAGATGAGAAGACAGTTACAATAAACAGTAGCGACATTACAGTAACTCAGTATGAGCCTAGCGGGTCAAGCGGATCCACCGGATTAGACGATCCGAGCGGCGAGCCGAGCGAACCGGGCACAGACGACCCAAGCGGCGAGCCGAGCGAACCTGGCACAGATGACCC
>CAZQSP010000057.1:0-4744 GCA_964596085.1 uncultured Oscillospiraceae bacterium | reverse complement strand
AGCGGCGAGCCGAGCGAACCTGGCACAGATGACCCAAGCGGCGAACCGAGTGAACCGAGCGAGCCGGAAGAAACGATAGAGGGCTACAGCCCGGTAACGGAAAACGTAACGCAGATAACCACAATAGGCGGCACTATCAGGTTTGTTGCCTCATTTGGGTGGGATGATGTCGAGATGACGGCAGCTCCTACGGAGGTGTACATAAAGGATGTGAAGAACACGGAAGCAGGCAAGCTGTCCTCCGATATCACATACACAATCGAAGTAGATTCAGACAATCTGAAGGGCTCCGGTGACATATTCACGAGCCGCTATGAGCTCCTTGAGACTATCACACTGCCGGAGTATGTGGATTTTCCGTCAGCGGACAATCTGACAGCAAGCAAAAGTGGAAACAAATGGCAGATCAAAGCAGGAAGCACGATTATTGCCGAGATAGATACAAGCAACAATCTGAACATCAACGAGGCAGGCAACGCCATAATTGAGGTAACGGAGCCGAGCATCACGGGCAAGGTGCTTACATTCAAGATAAAGGCGACGAACGGAAACACAGAGACGCCAGGATCGACGACACCGAATTACGAGATTGCAAACCCTAGCTACACTGTTACACTGAAGAACCTCACGACAGCAAAAGCCCAGGCTGTCAAGGAATACTATGAGGAAAATCCGGGCACAGACAAGGTTCTCAAAATTGCGCACCGCACGGACTTTACCGCAACAGCACTTGATGGCAAAACAGATACAAGCAACACAACAGAATATACACCTATAACCAACCCGGCAGAGGCGTGGTCCGTAAAAAAAGAGACAAACTCGCCATATATCGCACCGGGAGAAAAAATAACATACACGATAAAAATAACGAACGAGTCTGATGTAGATCTCGACAGCAGCAGCTACACGATAGAAGACACCCTGGATGAGTTCTTGACATATGTTCCGGGCTCTGCGGTACTGAAAGGCTTTGATGGATCAGGCAATGCGCTTACAATCAAAGCCACAGACAATGATGCTCTCGAGGCTGCATTTGCAGTGGAAGACGGCATAACAAGCCTGCATTACACTACGGCAAAAATGAAGCTCAAGGCAGGCAAGGAAGCCGTTCTGACCTTCAAAGCGCAGGTGCGCGGAAAAGGCGCAGATGGTGTCACCGGGCTTCTAAATGGCTACCGTATTAAAAATGAAGCAAAAATAACAAGAGGCGAGCTTTCCAAAGAAACGAACAGGACCTCAGACACATACAATTCAGCCGTTCCGAAAAGAACCTTCAGCAAAGAGCGGAAGATGCTAAACGATGCCAGCGTAATCAACGGCAACTGGGTAGAATATACGATCTCGATGGGCAATGAAAGCTCGCTGGAGATTCCGTTCAACGTCACAGACGTGCTCCCTTCCTATGTGGATCCGAGCACCGTAAAGGATGTAAAGCTAAACCACAAGGTATATGTCCGCGGACGCGAAGAGACTGTGTCGGAAAACTTGGGCTACACGAAAAGTAAAGATAATGACGGCAACACCATCCTGACCTTCAATACGGTCAAGCTGAGCGCACTGAATACGAGCGTAGCAAAGAGCGCACAAATCACCTTCAAGGTACAGCTTGCCAATCTCTTGAATGATGGCGGACAGAGCATAATCAACACGGCATACTTGGCGCCGGAGACTCTGAGTGACGGACGCAGCTTTGACCTTGAAAAAGCCTCGGCGACACTCCTCAGCGAGGAGAGATCCGTAAAGCTCAGCCTGGGCAAGGCATCAAGCAAGAAGCTGACAAGCGAGCATATCATCGAGAAGGGATTTACGCAGGAAGAGAGGGGTAACAGGTACGGTCTGCATAAGGTGGACTATACCATTAACATCACAAACCTGGGCTCTGATTTTGACCAAGGTAACGAATCAAAAATTATTACAGATACGATGTCGGGTGGACTCCTTCCTGTACCGCTTCCGGGCGAATCCGGTGAGGTCACGGGTTTGTTCAAAAGTGGGAGCATTGAAAAAGAGATTACGGGTGAATATACGCGCGTAGTGGTGACTGATGAAAACGGAAGCCCACAGACTAACTACAAGATAACCTGGACGATCACAGAGCTTGAGAGGGCAGATAAAAACGCATTGTACCAGACAGGCAGCATCAGCTATTACGGTTGGGGATGGTCATCAGAGGGTAATTCCCAAAAATGGGAGAACTACGCATATACAGACGGATCAGAACCGCAGCGCGTTCCGATAACAGGAGATATCTCGCCGAAAATCAGCAAGAAGATCTACGCGCTGAACGGAGTAAGACAGACGAGCGCAGATGCACAAAAAAGCTGTGACATAAAATCCGGATACTCAATTATATACGAGATAAATGTAACGAACAGCGGAAACATGGATGCCGCCCAAGCCACTATCACAGACCAGCTTCCGTCCGCAACACAGAGTGAGGGCTCTGCGTGGTACAGGATCGTGCAGGATGAGAATGGAAACGAGCCTAATGTAAAAATCCTCAGTACAAAATGGAAAAGCGGCAAGGAATTTAACGGCGAATTAGACTTTTCACAGGTTGACACAAACACATTCATAAAGTGGACCAATGTTACCTTATATGCACAGGACGAGCTGACTATAAGAATACAGATCGACTATCCGAGGAGCGAGGTTTTTTCTGAGCACTTCCTCGGTGCCAACGGTGCCGAGCTCAACAAAGAAAATAAAGTCGAGTTGAAATACCAAGACGAAACCTATGAGGCAAAAGTAACGCACAGGACAAAGCCGACGGTTTTGACGGTCAACAAGGAGGTAGACACAAACAGGGTACTCCAGACGCATGATGAGGCAAGCTTTACGATATCCGGTTTCGGAACAGATGCCGGCGTACATGACTACAAGCTGATAGATACGCTGGACAGGGTAGCCAGGTTGACAGATTTAACCGAAATAAATACCGGAGCCTACGAGGGTATAAGCAAGTATACCTTGGTTTTGAGGTACGACAAAAAGATAGACAACAAGAACCTGACCAAGGAGTTCAAATATACCACCGCACAGGAATGTGCCACAAATCACAAGCTCGACAAAGACGACCTCAAGCTCGATGAGCACTCCACTGCTGATGTTGTTGGAGTCGAATGGCAGTTTGAGGACGGAGGCTATGTCGCATCAATGCAGGTAAAGCAAAACCCTACCCTGAAGGTTAAGGCGGCAGAGGGCAATCAGGCAGGCAGCGCAAACAACACAGCGACGGTATACTGGGACACAAGCAGAGCCGAGGATACTGCTCCGCTCAAGACGGTAAACGGTGTTGCACTCAAAAAAGCGGCATATGTCGGAGGCAAGCTTGTCGACAACGACTCAAATCCGGTCGCAGCCAGCTCACAGGTGAACTTCCGAGTAGAATACAAAAATGTCACGAATGCCCCTGCGCAGCTTACAGGTGAATATGCGATTACGGACAGACTCACCACAGAGGCTCTGGTGCCGGGAAAATATGCTGTTTCTGCGACATTGCTCGACCAATTCGGAACCATGGCGGAACCCCAGGGCGTACTCAAGGTTAACGGCGGAACAGATATTGAAATATCCCAAACCGACATTAACAGCAGCGAGGCAAAGGAAACAGTCTTCACCTACGAAAATGCAGACGGAACAGCGTACTCCATACCGTCGGGCTACACCCTCAGCATAAGCTACTCTGTAGTGCTCAGCGACGAGTTTGTGCAGAGCCAGCTCGACAAAAACACAGATGGCATACCGGCTGTCTGGTCGGGTGAAGGGTATAACTATAACAACAGCCATATGCTGCACAACGAGGCAAGCATAAAGGTAAACGACACAACAACGGTCCTGGCAGAAACCGGCTGGTATTACCAAAAGGGCGAGAATAGGCTGAAGATACAGAAGAGTGTCCGCGGATTTGGATATACCGGAATTGTAAACTCATCCTCGTCATATTTGCAACTTACAGCAGAATCAAGTGATTTGTCATTATGGGCAATAAAATATACAAAAGACGAGAGCACTGATTTCGGAACTAGGCTGTACAGAGATATCGTTCAATACACGATTGCGGTGACTAACGATGAAAACAGTGACAAGACTCTAACGATAGAAAGTATTCTGGACGATTTTAACCCTGATCCATATACGGGATCCATTGGAAACTACGGTGGTAAGAGTAAAAGTTTAGGTTCAAAAGCATTCTTGACAGATTATGAAGCCACCAAGCAAGGACAGGAACATTACACAAATTTCGCTCTCGTAAGCTTTCCTACCAACACAACCACCCAAAATTTATCGTCCACTATCACCAATGCCGTATGGATGGATGATACGAAAATAGGGAAGCTAATTGGAACAAAAAAACCCAAAGCAGGATATGTTACATACAATAACCGTCCAAACAACACAGCTAGTACGTCAAAAGGTGAGTTTTATGTTTGGGCAGATAAAAACATGACAGAACCGCTTACGTTGAAACCGGGAGAAAGTTTCGCTTTCTGTTACTGTGTAGCATACCGACGTTATACGGACCCGGAGAAATGGTCTAACACGGCAACTCTAAATATTAAGGAAGACGGTTTTAAAGTTAATAATGATATAAAAATAGACGCAAAACCGTATAAAACTAGTGCAAAGAAAAACGACGGAAACTGTACTGAAGTAAAGGGAAGTGACGGCAGGTCTTTCTCCAGCACGGTCGACATCTACTCCGTGGGCAACAGAGTGGGAATCAGCAAGTCCTCAGTCGGCA
>CAZQSP010000056.1:0-6688 GCA_964596085.1 uncultured Oscillospiraceae bacterium | reverse complement strand
CGTCTATCCTTATAACTCCCGACAAAAGCCCCTTGCCGACGAATTTCAGCAGCTCGCGAATTGCCTCAGTCTCCTTTTCCAGTATCTCCTTCCAATCCTCGGGCGTTTCTCCAAGCTTGTACTCGTTTTTGCTCTCGATATATGCCATAATCTCGTCCGCATTCTCGGCAGTAGCCTCCTCATATGTGAACTCATAATTTTTGAGGAAATAGTTCAGGTGGTTTTTCTTTTGGTGAAGCCTCCTCCCGCTCAGGGTCACAAGCTCCTCCTTCAAGTATATATAGTCGTCATCGTCCCTGTCATGCTCGAGCGTCACCTGCAGCCCGCTCCCCTCCGGAAAGCACTCGCGCAAATACCCCGCAAGACCTCCGGGCACCATCATCAGCAGCGGCTGCCCCTGTTCGTCGAAGCTTGACTTGGCTGTAAGCAGGGTCTGCCGTAGGGCTTTCGTATCGTAAGAGCCTGTCCGTGTCAAAGGAAAGGACATTAAATACCGCTGTCCGTTGCCCTCCTCCGGCTCACCGAGCGCACCTATGCAAAGGTACTCTCCGATGAGCTGCCAGCTTATACTGTGCGTATTTCTCCATATATAGTTTGCTGTCAGCGTATGGCTCGATGACCGATAATCATAGCCGTCAAAATAGCTGTTCAGCAGCTCTGTCTGTTCTTGCGTCAAATTATCAAATGTATTCTCAAATATCATAAATTTCTTCTGCCGATTCCCCTTTCCGATTTTGTATATTTCTATTTTACTATAGCTGAAATCTCCTTAAACTCGGTGGCCTTTGAATTTTCGAGCAGCTCGTAAAGCACACTCTCGTAGGTAGTGATGATCACTCCCGCATTTGCCAGTCGCAGGATGCTTCGTTCCTTGTTCTGCGGATCTCTGGACTGAATGCAGTCCGTAACCAGCGCAACATTATAGCCCTCCTTTATGAGGTCAAGTGCGGTCTGCTCCACGCAGATGTGCGCCTCTATGCCTGTGAGTATAACAGTGCCCTTGTCAAAGCCTTCTATCGCCTTGCGGAACTCAGGCTCCCCCAGGCAGCTGAAGGAGGTCTTTTCGATATGCTCGAAAGCTCCGAGTACCTCCTTGACGGAAGCAACGGTCTCACCGATTCCCCTTGTGTACTGCTGTGTCACTATCGTCGGTATCCCAAGCAGCTTCATTCCCTTGAGAAGCTTTAGGTTATTTTGTTCGATAGCTGCCGCCTCGTACATTGCAGGAAGCAATTTTTCCTGCAGGTCGATAAGAACGCATATCGCATCGTCTCTTTCTATTGTCAAATTGTTCATTCCCTTCAATAAGCTCATCCTCGCACCTCTCTGCTTTATTATTTTGATTCCTCGGTCGGCACTCAAGCCTACAGCTTGAGCACCCTTCCTATCAAATCGTTTATGACCAAATTCGCACTGCTGTCATACTGTGTCGGCTGTTTGTTGATCAATACTAAATTTTTACCACGAAAATATCGAATCAAACCTGCTGCCGGGTATACTGCCAATGAGGTCCCTCCGACTATAAGTGTATCTGCCCTCTCTATGGCATCAACGGCGCCGGTGAGACAAGCCTCATCCAGCGATTCCTCATAAAGCACTACATCAGGCTTGATTATCCCTCCGCATTTCGGGCAAATCGGAATATTGCCCCTGCAGTGTGCATCGTCTGTTATGTAGTCAAGCTCATAGCCCTCTCCGCAGTCCATACAGCTGTTCCTGAGAACTGAGCCATGCAGCTCAAATACCGTTTTGCTGCCCGCCTTTTGGTGCAGTCCGTCTATATTTTGAGTCACCACAGCCTTGAGCCTGCCCTCGCTTTCCAGGTGGGCAAGCGCCTTGTGCGCATCGTTCGGCTCAGCATCGCGATATATAAGGTTGCTCTTGTAGTAATCGAAAAAAATATCGGTGTGCCTCATAAAAAAGCTGTGCGAAAGTATTTCCTCGGGACTTCTGCCGTACTGCTGCCGAGCATTGTACAGGCCCTTCTCCGAGCGAAAATCAGGTATATTGCTTTCGGTAGATACGCCCGCACCTCCGAAAAACACTATATTTTCACTTACATCTATTATCTCTTTTAATCTTGCATCCAATTCCTGCACCTCCCGTTTTTTGTCGTTTCTTTTCTCTTGATAACAGTATACCATTTATGCTAAAATTTTGGTAGTAAAAAAGTTTTCGCATACTGCAGTAGGTATAAGGGCAATGCCTAAAATACTGTCTATGGCACAGGCATTTTGTATGTGGGAGGATTTGGAATATGAAAGACGTGAATTTGAGATCAACGCCGAAAAAATATGCCTTGGTGCTCGGCGGCGGAGGCTCTCGCGGGGCCTATGAGGTGGGGGTATGGCAAGCACTCAGCGAGCTTGGAATCAAGATAGACATAGTTACCGGCTCGTCTGTCGGCTCGATCAATTCCGCAATGGTTGTTCAGGGTGATGTGGATTTGACCGCACAGCTTTGGCGGGAGATAGAAACGCATATGGTTTTTGATGTGCCCGAGGGCAGCCAAGCTATCGAATATGCACGTGAAATTGTCTTTAATCGCGGTGCCGGTACCTCCGGCCTGAAGAAGCTTCTCGAAAAATATATAGATGAGGAACAGATCCGAAGCTCTGCCATGGAATACGGCTTCCCTGTCGTTTCCTTGCCGCTGTTTGAGGCGCATTATCTGTATAAGGAGGATATCCCGCACGGCAAGCTTGTGGATTACATCATAGCAAGCTCCTCTGCATTCCCGGCAATCCATAGCTGCGAGATCGACGGTGTGGATTATATCGACGGAGGCTATGCTGATGAAATCCCTGTGGCTATGGCGGTAGCAAAGGGAGCTACCCACGTGTTTGCGGTCAATCTCAAGGGTATGGGACTGGTCAAATACGAAAGCATCAAAAAGGCTCCAAACCTTGTATACATTGAGCCAAAATGGGATCTCGGAAATATCTTGATTTTTGACAGGGCGAACGCCAAGCGTATTATGCGCCTGGGCTACCTCGATACAATGAAGGCTATGGGGCTGATAGACGGCGGCTATTTTTCCTTTGCCGTGGGCAGCTTCGACAAGTCCACCCAAAAGTACGCCGATGCCTGTGCAAGGGTGTTTGAGCTTGATCCCCTCATTCTCTATACCGGAGAAAGCTTTCTTGAAAGACTTTCCGATTCCGTGCGAAGGTCTGAGTCCGAGGCAAAGGATGCCCTTGACAAGTATTCCAACCTGCTCTCCCCACGCTCGTTCAAGGAGGCATCCGGCAAGCTCAAGGATATAGCGAATCAGCGTGTGCTCGCCTTCATAATCGCCTACAGCCTGAAAGAAAAAGGAGCCTCAAGCGTATTCCTGTCTCGAACCGCACTCAAGCTGATGCCTGAACTGGTGTATGCAGCAAGGTTTTTGGTAAAATATGAGTTTATATGATTTTGCTCGATTTATTTTACCTCATCAAGTCTGTATGTGAAGTAGCGTTTTGCGGGTGTCTTGTAGAGTGCCGCTGCCAAAATACTTGCTATTACCACTCCTGCCGCAAGCTGCCCGCAGTTTGTCGGTATACTCAGGACTCCTGCCCAGAGGTTTCCTGCAAGCACCGCATCGGCGATCCCGTATCCGAGAACCATTACGAGTCCTGCCGTTATCATGCCTATAAGCTCTATAAGCGGCACTCCTGCAAGCTTGACAGTCTTGGTCTGCTTTTTAGTCATCAAGTCTATGAACAAGCCCATTACCAATGCCATAAGTCCTTTTATTACAAAGGTCCACGGCGCAAATGCCGCATAGCCTCCCAGCAGGTCTGCAAGCGACGAGCCTACTGCGGCTGCCAAGGCCCCGTTTTTCCTGCCGACAGCCAAGACAGATAGAAAAATCAAGGCATCTCCCAAATGTATATAGCCTTGAAACGGTGTCGGGAGCTTTAGGCTGTATGTTGTCAGCAAAATCAAGCAGGTCATCATCGCGGTCATTACTATGGAATAGGTTTTTTCGTTTCTTCTCATTTCTATCGCCCCTGTTTCGCTTATTATATCTCTCATTTTATATTGATATTATAGTCCCAATGTGTTATTATTAAAATATTCAATTTTAACTTTTTATACAAGTACAGATTGCGAGGTCGGGAGAAATGAAGCCGATTTTTTTGAATCAAAGTAACAGTTCGGATGAGTTTTTGTATATACAGATATATGAGGTCGTTAAACAGCGTATCTTGAGCGGCGAGCTTACTTCGGGTGAGAAGCTGCCGTCGCTGAGACTGCTTGCGGCTGACCTTGGTATAAGTGTTACGACCGTTGAGCTTGCATACAGCCAGCTTTTGGTCGAGGGCTATGTGACGAGCAAGGCCAAGTCGGGGTACTATGTGGCGGGAATCGCACCTGCTGCTCGAGCTGCCGCAGACGGCTTGGCAGGCGGCGGTCGGCACCTGCCGACCGCGGACGGAGTCCGCCCTGCGGGCGCCGCCGAAGGCGGCAGCCCGCAGGCCGCCTGCCAAGCAGACCGCAAAGCCTCGCACGATTTACTTAATTGCACGGACGAGCTGTCAAGCCTGCGTTTTTCCCTCAGACCCTCACAGTATATCACAGATCCCGGCTGTTTTGATTTTGTGAAATGGAAGAAGTGCGCCGCAAGAGTTTTCAACGAATACTCAGAGCTGCTCTTGTTTGAAAGCGACCCCCAAGGTGAAGAAGCCCTACGCTTTGAGATTTCCAAATATCTTTATACCTCACGAGCTGTCACCGCCGGTCCGGAGCGTATCGTCATAGGTGCCGGCACGCAGCAGATTACGGGTCATCTTTCCCGCATCCTGCTAAAAATGGGAATCTCTTTGGTTTCACTTGAGTCGCCCGGATATCTGCCGGTTCAAAGCAAGTTCCAAGATGCCGGCTTTACCGTGTCCCATATTCCGGTCGTCTCAGACGGCATTGATATCGGAAGGCTCCCTACCAACCTGCGCTCCGCTGCCTATGTCAGCCCATCCAATCAGTTTCCGACAGGTGCGGTGATGCCCATAGGCAGACGGCAGGCGATTCTCGACTGGGCTGCCGAAAACGACAGCATAATTATCGAGGACGACTATGACAGCGAGCTAAGATACTTCGGCAAGCCTGTTCCGGCTCTGCAGGGGCTTGACAAATTCGGCTGCGTGGTCTATTTGGGAAGCTTTTCTTCTACGCTTTTCCCTGCAGTCAAAATATCTTATATGGTGCTGCCCGAAAATATGGCGGAGATTTTCCGTCAGATCAAGCATCAATACACACAAACCTGCTCAAAGGCCGAGCAGCTCACGCTTGCCTTTTTTATGGAGGGAGGCTACTATTATACCGGTATCCGAAGGCTTCGCAAGCTCTATGCGCAGAAGCTCCAGACAGCACTCACCGCATTTTCACAATATGCAAAGGGCTTTGTCAGTCCTGTCAACACACATTCGGGCATAAATCTAACCCTCAAGGTTCGTTCGCGAAAAAAAGCCGAGCAGCTTTGCGAGGAAGCAAAATCGCTCGGGCTTCAGCTCGTTCCCCTATCGGAAATCACCGATCAGGAGTCGAGTGCATTGAACTTTTATTACAGTCAGCTTCCGCTTTCTCAGATAGACGAGCTTGTCAAAAAACTCACAGAGCTATGGAAGCGTGAATAGCTTTTTCAAGGGCTCAGATCAATACACTGTGAGGTCTATATTATCAGAGCTTTTATATATTTCACCGTCGGTATCCACAAAAATTGCCTCAACTCCCTCTGTTTGCCTTATCAGCTCCGTCCCCTTTTCGAGCCCGAGTGCCAGGCAGCTCGTCGAAAGTCCGTCGCAGTCTGCCGAGTGGCCTTTGTCGGCTATGATAGTCACAGACAAAACATCTGTATCTGTCGGATAGCCTGTGCTGCTGTTGAGTATGTGGTGGTAGCTTTTGCCGTTCTCGACAAAATATCTCTCATAGGTTCCCGAGGTTACAACGGTCTTGTCCTTTACGGGCAGCGTGCCCAGCAGCTCACCGACATCGGAGCTCGGATCCTTGATTCCAACAGTGAAATCTGTGCTTTCGGCTTCCGAATCGCTTATGAGGCTTTCTGCCTTTCCGCCGATTGCAACAATGTTTCCTCCCAGGTCGACGATTGCACTCGTCACACCTCTGTCCTGCAAAAATTCCGTTAGCTTATCCGCAATATATCCCTTGGCTATTCCTCCGAGATCAAGCTCCATATCAGGATCTGCAAGCTGTATCGCAGAGCCGTTCAGCTTTACCTGTCTGTAGTCTATATGCTTCATTACTTCTCGCAGCTCATCAGCATCCGGAACCCTTCCTACCATTCCCGATTCGCTTTGCTCCTCTCCCTCTGCCTCTCGGAAGCCCCAGAGCTCTGTAGCCTTGCCTATCGTTATATCAAAGGCTCCATTTGATCTTTCGCCGTATTCTATACCCTTGCGGATAAGCTCTGCGGTTTCCTCGCTTACCTCGACAGGTTTTCCGCCTGCATTGTTGATTTTAGATATCTCCGAGCCCTCTATTGTCTTGCTCAGCAGCTTTTCGTAGCTGTCGCAAAGCTTAAAGGCATCGGTTATGAGCAAAAGCACCTGTCTCTGTCTTTCTTCATCATCAAGCTGTGACAGGCTGCCGTCTGTATCCTCAATACCGAAAATCGTAATCGTGCAAAGTGTGTCAAGGTAAAATCCCGTCTTGGAGATTCCTGTGTTTGCATTGCTTTTTTCGTTGG
>CAZQSP010000055.1:0-6745 GCA_964596085.1 uncultured Oscillospiraceae bacterium | reverse complement strand
AGCAGAGCTCCGCACCTACGAGAAAATGGCTCCCCTTGATGTCCAAGGGGAGCCTGGATCTATCTCTCGTCATCCTATAAGTGAAACGGCGATCGGCAGCCAAATCGGAACTGCCAAGGTCGTAATCGTACCGCTTATCAGTGCTACCAAGCCCAGCTCGGGTCCAACCGCCTTGCTGACAGGTATCAGCATTGTATCCATGCAGCCGCCCGCACCCGAGGCGATGGGACTGCCCTTGCTGATTTTTGTCAAAAGCGGCAGCAGTGCAACCGTGAACACATCTCTCGACACATTGACTATGAAGCCGTAGACTCCTGCCTCTATCCCGTATGCCTCTGTCAAAAACGCACCTGTCATACTGTAATATCCCATACCGCTCGCCGAAAGCACTGACCAATTCAGCGGAACCTCAAGCAAAAGTCCCATTATCAAGCCGCCCAGCAGGCAGCCTGCAAAGATGGAAAGCGGCAGGAACAAAATGCGAAGCCCCAGCTTTCTTATATACGCAAAGACCTCCTTGTTGGTTCCCAAAATGATGCCTGCGCCCGTATACAGGAAAATCAGCGAAAGCGTCAGCAGCATATCAATCTGCTCCTCCTTACCTGTCGGCAAGAGGAAATATCCGAGCAGTATTCCGAAGAAAATGAACAGCGGCATCAAAATCAGCAGCGGCGAAAAGCCGCTCTTTTGTTCTGTATCACTCAAGGTTGCACCGCTTTTCTCTCCACTGTTCTTTTCTGTCTCTGACTTCTTCTCCTCAATGAGCGTAAGGCGTATTTTTTCAAGTGGCATCACCGTCTTTTCACACAGAACTGTCAGTCCCACGCTGCAGCATATAGCCGCAAAGGAAATCAAAAGACATTTGATTCCTATACGCCCGAGGTTTTTCATCACCGTCTCGCTCAAGCCTATATTTGTGCCGATTACCAGCATCAGCAGCATCAATGCCACATTCATTATCATATCAGAGGTTTTCAGCAGCTTGGGCGAAAGACCTCGCCAACTGACGGCGGCGCCCAAGGCAACGCAGATAAACGGAATATAAATAAACATCTCTTTTCACCCTTTATTTTTCAGAAAGCTTTCTTCCCATCAGCACGCCCATAACGGATGCCATCATCAGACCGCGTGTCCAGCCTGTCGAATCTCCGAGGCAGTGAAGGTTTTTCACACTGGTATCAAGCTTCGTATCCATCTCTATCTTGTTGCTGTAGAACTTCAGCTCAGGCGAATAAAGCAGTGTCTCGTCACTTGCAAAGCCCGGAACAACAATATCCATACTCTTGATAAAATTGATTATGGAAATCATTGCACGGTACGGCATAGCCGAGGTGATGTCCCCGGCAACAGCATCCTTGAGTGTAGGCTTTACGTTGGAATGCTCCAGCTCACGCTGCCAGGTGCGTTTTCCGGTCAAAATATCCCCGTATCGCTGCACCATAATCTTGCCTGCACCCAGCATATTTGTAATCTCTCCGATTTTCTTTGCATATTCGATAGGCTGATTGAACGGATGCGTAAAATTATGAGAGCAAAGTATCGCCAGATTTGTGTTTTCCGATTTCAGCTCCTTGTACGAGTGTCCGTTCACAACCGCGAGATTTTCGTCATAGTTTTCCTGGCTCACAAAACCGCCCGGATTTTGACAGAAGGTTCTCACCTTGTTGCAGAACGGCTGTGGATAGCCTATCAGCTTCGATTCGTAGAGGTATTTGTTTACCTCCTCCATTATCTCGTTTCTGACCTCGACACGCACACCTATATCTACCGTGCCCGGCTTATGCAAAATATTGTACTTTGCGCAGAGGTTTTCGAGCCAAAGCGCTCCTCTGCGCCCCGTGCATACTATGGTTTTTTCAGCCTCGATTTTCACTGTGGCCCCGTTCTGTCTGATTACGGCACCCTTGCAGACTGCATCCTCTATCAGCAGATCCTCGCACTCCGTATTGAAATGCATCGTTACACCCTCACCGAGCAGATACTGTTCTATCTTATAATAAATCTCCTGCGCCTTTTCCGTGCCAAGGTGCCTGATCGGGCAATCAACGAGCTTCAAGCCTGCCTTTATTGCCCTCTTTCTTATCTTTTTTATCTCCTCAGGAAAATCTATGCCCTCAATCCTCGTATCTGCGCCAAACTCCAGATATATACCGTCCGCGTAGTCTATCAGCTCCTTTGTAAAATCAAAGCCGATCAGCTCGGGAAGCTCGCCGCCGACATCAGGTGAAAGCGAAAGCTTTCCGTCCGAAAAAGCACCCGCACCCGAAAAGCCTGTTGTTATGCTGCAGTTCTTGCAGCCCACACACTCTCCGGTATGTGTTTTGGGGCAACTGCGCTTCTCGATTGCAGAGCCCTTTTCCACTATGCTTATCTCAGCTCCGCTATGTCCGTTCCTGATCAGCTCCAATGCGGTAAATATCCCGGCAGGTCCGGCTCCCACGATCAAATATCCTGTTTTCATCTCACTATCCTCCCTCATCGGCTTGCAGCCGACCGTCTGCGTTTTTCCTCTCAAACAAGAAAAGCATTCCGTTCAGGAATGCTTTCACTAGATAAATGGTGCGGTCGACAGGGGTCGAACCTGCATGTCTGTGGGACACAAGATCCTTAGTCTTGCGCGTCTGCCAATTCCGCCACGACCGCACATCACTTATCTAGTGTACTATTTTTTTTGTAAAAAAGCAAGTGTTTTTTTGAAATTGCTCGAAAAAAATTGAAAAAATTTTTGACAACTCACACAAGCCCTGCCCTGCTGCCTCTGCTACTTCATCGTCACGCTGTTATTCAAGACGGGTGTGCTGAACAGAAACAGCACATCCTGTCCGTCCTCAAATTCAACAAAGCGGTCAATCGTCGCACTCGGCAGGTAGCGTATATCAATCAGACTTATCCTGCTGTACGCCTCAGCAAGCAGTGGCGCAAGACTGCTCCCAAACGAGTCTCGGAAAATAATCAGCTCCCTGTCCGTGGCTGCCTGCGGATTTTCTATAGTAACAAGTGACCTTGCACCGCCCAGGAACATATCGTAGCCCTCATTTGCACCCTCCTTCGTCCTTGACAGGTCGTAAACGGGGATTTTCGAGCCGCTCTCGTGATCCGTTACAATGCATTTGTCAAATACCGGACTGTCGAGATATACCAGCTCCTCCGGCACCAGCTTCTGCTCAATCTGCCTGCCGTATGCCCCGACAAAGCTTGAGCTTGCTGTCACAGGCTCATACTCTGCAGATAAACCTGCACCCATTCCCTCGGCAAGGGCAGCCGCCACATCTCCGATACACTCCTGTCTCCAATGCGCATCCGTTTTGTAATAATCTGACAGCTCAAGCAGCTTCTCAATTTCTATATACTCTGCAAATTCGTCCGTCTCCGCTCTTACACACTCGCGCAGGGATGCATAATCCATCAGATTCAGCTCGCCCGTGTCGGCAAGCTCAGCCATATATCTGTTCTTGTCAGGTATAATAGAAAAATATGTTTGTATCTGCTTGCCCTCAATATAGCTTGTGTAGATGCTGCGCAGCTTGTCACCGGCTCTCTGCAGCGACTCCTCGTCCATAGGAAAATCGGATTTTATCACATAGCCCTCATACGAGTAAAAGCCGTTTTCGCTATCTATCGTCTGCACCCTATCGTTTTCACCGTTGGCATCGCCCGAGCAGCCTGCAAGCATCAGCCCAAGCAGCATAAGCAGCAGAATCGGCACAAGGCTATGCAGCTTCAAATGCCGTCCTCCTACCCGACTTGAGCTTCCGCACATTACGTGTCCAAAATTTGTCCTACCTTTCTTTTTTTCCAAAAAAAGCATTATACTATATTCTCCTCACAGTATATTTTTATATCCGGAAAAGCCTTCTGTGTCTTTGCCATAAAGCCATCGACCTGCTCGGCACCCCCGAATACAGCCACAACATATCTGTCAATCGTCATAACAGTAAATTTGTCAGGGAAACCGCACATCCAACGTCTGTTTTGAATGCTGTCGCGCATTGCCGCTGCCAGCTTGCCTGCATCGCCTGTGCTCTTTGCCTTGAGCGATGCCGCAGTAAAGGTGTTCAGGTTCATCATATGTGTCAGGGAAGCCGCACCGCTTATGTAGCCGAGCGCATCCTCGGGAACCGCCAGTGTCGACTGCAGCCCGTCCGTATCGCTTGTGCTGAATTTTCCCGGTGCATCCTCTCTGCGATTTACCTCGGAGTAGTCGCCGCCGCACGCAGGGAATTTTTCATCGGACTTGTACAACTTCCACACTGTATTCAAAAGATTGAGCGCAGACGTCGGCAGCTTTGCCTCTGATTTGTCTGACTTGTCGCTCTTATCGGACTTGTCATTCTTATCGGACTTGTCGCTCTTATCGGACTTGTCGCTCTTATCGGGCCTGTCGCTTTTGTCCGAATCACTCTTGCTGCTCGATGACGGCTTTGCTGCATCCGGTTTCTTGTCCGCCTCGATATCACTGCTTGTGCTGCCCCCGATGTCGTCGAGCTCTGCTCCCGCTCCTGTCTGAACCCGGTTATCTGTCACATCGTCAGACTCTCCGCCACACGCCGCAAGCGACAGCGCAAGACAGAGTATAAGTAAAATACACATTATTTTTTTCATTTTATCCTCCGTAGTATCTTATGTCTTTTTTAGCTATTATAGCCCCTTTCAAAGCTTTTGTCGAACAAAAAACCAAAAACCCTCACATCCTTTACAATTTTTCTTGGTTTAATTTCCGAATTTCTACCACCCGCCGTCTTGGATTTTGAAGTATTCTATGCCGTAATGTATGCGGCGCGATTCTCACGCTGACGAGAACGGAAGCTATCGCATCACAGGGCTCTGCTACGCATACGAAAAAATCTCCCTCGCAAGAGAGAGATTTTTCACTATTCTTGGCTCCCCTTGATGCCCAAGGGGAGCCCTTCATTTCACAGCCGCAGCTCCTGTCCTAACGTCTTGAGCTGTGGTATTCTTCTTCCTCGTCGACGCGCTTGAGTGCAAATACTCCTCCTGCCGCGCCGCAAGCCAGGAATGCCCAGAGTGCCAGCATCAGATCATCACCCGTCTTAGGTGCTGCACTGTTGCTGCCCTTGCCCCTGCCGTTCTCCGGTCTGGTCGGCGGCAAGCCCGCAAACTCTGCCGTCTGGTTGACAAACCTGTTCGTGTTCTGTCCGTCCTTGGTGTACGTAACCTCCGAGCACAGCACTCCGTACTCATCGCGGTAAACCCTAACCGTTGCGTAAACCTTGACTGTATCGTAAATGATATCGTTCATTGCGGAGAGCTTCAGCTCGCTGATAACATAGCGATAAGTGCCCTCACTTGTAAACGTAATCTTCTTGAAGAATACATTACCGTCCGCATCATTCTTCACAGTCTGTGTCCTGCCCGGCGCACTGTTGAGAGGTGTCAGTACAAAGCTGAAATCACCCTTGCTGAGCTTTCTGCCCTGCAAAAGCTTCTCAGCAGACAGCCATACTGTAGTGCTGCCCGGTTCATCGGTATGCCTGTTCACAAACGTGCTCGAAGCAGTACCTGCCTTGTCATACGCAACACTTGCCACCAGGTTGCCCATCTCACGAACAACCGTCACAGTCACCTTGATCGGTGTCGAATCATAGATGATATCCTTGTCATCACCCGGAAGCTCACGAGCCTCGTATTCATATACACCCGGCTCACTGAAACCGAAGTAACCGAAGCTGATCGTTCCGTCTGCACTGTTCATAACAGTTCTGCTATTTCCGGTAGTCGAATTTATAGGCTTGATCTCAAAGCTGAAATCTCCACCCTTCAGGCTTCCGCCGTTAAATACCTTGCTGAGCTTCAACGTAATCGTTGTATCTGTTACAGGTATATAGCGGTTCTCAAACTCGATTCCCGTCTTAGACTCACCTGCCACGGAATACGTAGGATAGCCCTCAGCAATAACGAGCTCATTATCGCTGTTCTTGATAACCTTGACAACAATCTCAAATATCGAGCTGTCGTACGCAATTCTGCTGAGCGAACCCTCTGCTTCCTTTACGGTGAAGCTGTATTCCTTTTCGTCCGCATCCTCAGTAAATTCTACCGGCGCAAACGAGAAGTCGCCATTTTCGCTATTCGTGACAGTCTGTAGAACCTCACCCGATTCATTTGCAAGCTCAAAGCCAAATTCCTCAGCCTTGAGTACCCTGCCGATAAGCTTCTTGCTTCCGTTGAAGGTGAATGATACAGCCTTTGGCTTCTTGTACTCGTTCGTTACGGTCAAGCTTGTCTTTTCAGCACCCTGAGTGTACGTAAGCTTTTCATTGCCTCTTTCGTAGCTCAGCTCTGCCTGCAGCTTATTCTGATTATCCTTCGTTACCGTCACAAGTACAGAAATCTGCTTCTCCGTGCTTGTATCATATACGATGCTTGGGTTCCTGCCCTGCTTTTCGACTATTACGTAGCGGTATTCCGTCTTGTCAGTTCCGTATGCAAGATCCTCGCTAAGCTCGATTGACTTGAAGCTGAGCAGCTTTGTGTTCAGTTCCTTATCATCAGTCGTTGTGCTTACTGTGTCAAGTACAGCTCCCGTCTTGTTTCCGCTTTCATCTGCCGCGTAAAGCTCAAACGTGAATATATCACCTCCGAATGCTCTTGGAACAAGCTCGTCAGCCTTTGTTCCGTCTACAAGCAGCTTCGTTACCTGCGGTACAAACGAGGTCGGCATAGGTGCCTTGTACAGGTTCTCAAGGGTCGGTTCACTCGTCTTGTCTGCTTCGCTTGCCGTAGC